>NZ_JAHZSO010000039.1:0-84183 GCF_028421345.1 Escherichia sp. S10b | reverse complement strand
CGCCTGACGGCGCTGTGTCTGGCATGCCTGCAATCCGGGAAACCGGACCAGGAAAAAACTTGCAGGCCATAACAGTATCTACGCTAGCTGTGCAATCCATTGATTTTGCACAATTTTGTAGGCTGGATAAGGCGTTCACGCCGCATCCGGCATGAACAACGCGCACGTTGTCAGCAATCTGAGCAAGTCTTACTTCACATCATCCGGCAGCGCATAAGCCACAATATAGTCGCCCATCTTCGTACCAAATGAACCGTGACCGCCTGCGGAGATCACCACATACTGCTTACCATTCACTTCATAGGTCATTGGCGTAGCCTGACCACCCGCTGGTAAACGACCCTGCCACAGTTTTTCACCGTTGCTCATGTTGTAAGCGCGCAGGTAGTTATCTGCCGTAGCGGCGATAAACAGCACGTTACCCGCCGTGGAGATTGGCCCGCCCAGCATCGGCATACCCATATTGAACGGCACCGGTACAGGCATCGGGAACGGCATACTGTCCTGCGGCGTACCAATACGTTTCTTCCACACCACTTCATTGGTTTTCAGATCCAGCGCCGAGATATAACCCCATGCTGGCTGTTTACATGGCAGACCAAACGGTGAGAGGAACGGGTTGAGCGTAACACCATACGGTACACCGTACTGTGGCTGAATGCCGGATTCCGTACCCGTGCCTTTGGCATCTTTCGGCTGCTCCATCGGGTTACCAGGACCACGCGGGATCAGTTTCGAAACAAACGGCAGTGCCATTGGGTTGGCAATTGCCACTTCACGATTTGGATCAACGGAAATCCCGCCCCATTCGAACATCCCCAGGTTACCCGGGAAGACCAGCGTACCCTGTTCAGATGGCGGGGTGAAAATGCCTTCATAGCGCATCTGGTGGAACATCACGCGGCACACCAGTTGGTCAAACATGGTGGCTCCCCACATATCCGCACCGCTCAAATCTTTCGTCGGACGGAAGCTCAGTTCCGAGAATGGTTGAGTAGGGGTAACGTAATCGCCTTTGGCAGCACCTTGGGGAACCGGTTTTTCCGGTGCCGGAACCACCAGTTCGCCATTACGACGATCGAGCACAAAAATGTTGCCGGTTTTCGCCGGAGCGTAAATAACTGGCACTTTCTGACCATTAACGGTGATGTCCGCCAGCGTCGGCTGTGCCGGAAGATCCATATCCCACAGGTCGTGGTGAACGGTCTGGTAGCTCCACGCCAGTTTCCCGGTAGTGGCATTCAGCGCCAGAATCGAGCTGGCATAACGTTCCTGTTCCGGTGTGCGGTTACCGCCCCAGATATCCGGCGTGGTCACGCCCATCGGCAGATACACCAGATCCAGCTTCGCGTCATAGGCCGCTGGTGCCCACGAGTTTGGCGAGTTAAAGGTAAAGGTGTGTTCGTCAGACGGGATTGCGTTCGGATCTTTCGCGCCGGGATCAAAAGCCCACAGCAGCTCCCCGGTGTTGACATCAAAACCACGGATCACGCCAGACGTTTCGCGGGTTGAGAAGTTATCGGTAACTGAACCTGCCATCACGATGGTTTTATCGGTGATAATCGGTGGCGAAGTCGGTTCATACAGACCCGGTTTGGTGTCTGGCATATTGCTTTGCAGATTGAGCACGCCTTTATTGGCGAAGGTTTCGCACAGTTTGCCGTTTTCAGCGTTAATCGCAATCAGTCGACCATCATTGACCGGAAGAATGATACGACGCGGGCAATCCGCCATCACTTCCGGCGAAGCCGTTTCTGCTTTGGCTTCATGATAAGAGACGCCACGGCAGGTTACGTGCTGGAAAGACTCGTTAGTTTTCAGCTCAGGATCGTAATGCCATTTCTCTTTGCCGCTGGCGGCATCGAGCGCAAACAGGCGCTGGTGAGCGGTACACAGGTAAAGGGTGTCGCCCACTTTAATCGGCGTCACTTCATTGGTGATTTCGCCCGGATCGTTCGGCTGCTTCACATCGCCAGTACGGAACACCCAGGCTTCTTTCAGATTATGGACGTTATCGGCGTTAATTTGTTTCAGAGGTGAAAAGCGTTGACCTTCCTGATTGCGACCATAGGCAGGCCAGTCCTGATCGGCAACGGGTGAGATAGCTTCCGCAGGTGTGGCATCGGCGCTTAAGGTGCCGTTGATTTCCTGCGGATCGTTAAATCCGGCCCAGGTCAGGATACTACCGCTAATCAGCAGTGCCACCACCAGTGCGGCAACTGCGCCGCTGGCAGGAATGACCAGGCGACGCCAGACAAACGGCAGGATCAGCCAGATGCCGAAGAAGACCAGAATATCGCTGCGCGGAGTCAGCGCCCAGAAGTCGAAACCAACTTCCCAGACGCCCCAAATCATGGTGCCGAGCAGCAGGGCGGCGTATAGCCAAAGCGCGGCACGTTTACTGCGCCACAGCATCCAGGCGACGCCGAGCATCACAAGGCCAGCGATAGGGTAGTACCAGGAGCCGCCAATCGCGACCAGCCAGCCTCCGCCAATGAGTAGATACAGCCCGCAAAGCGCTGCAAAAAGGGCTGTTAGCGTGACGAGTAATCGTCGCGAGCCTGTATTGTTAATTGCCATAAAGAGACACCATTTCAATTCATTAATATTTTAGTAGCAATTAATTATAGGTTTTAACATGTGTGATCGTCATCACAATTCGAGCTTTATTAACAGATTCCGCGAATGAATAGTTTTACTGGTATACTGCGTGTCTTGCGCTTTGTTGCGGTGCCAAAACCTGCCCGTGCGAAGTGATTTGTTTTTAAATCATATGGTTAGAGATATGAAACATACTGTAGAAGTAATGATCCCCGAAGCGGAGATTAAAGCGCGTATCGCCGAACTGGGTCGTCAGATTACTGAGCGTTACAAAGACAGCGGCAGCGATATGGTGCTGGTGGGTCTGCTGCGTGGCTCATTTATGTTTATGGCGGACCTGTGCCGTGAAGTTCAGGTATCTCATGAAGTCGACTTTATGACCGCCTCCAGCTACGGTAGCGGCATGTCCACCACCCGTGATGTGAAAATCCTCAAAGATCTGGATGAAGATATCCGTGGCAAGGACGTGCTGATTGTTGAAGATATCATCGACTCGGGGAATACACTGTCGAAAGTGCGTGAGATCTTAAGCCTGCGCGAACCGAAGTCGCTGGCGATTTGTACGCTGCTGGATAAACCGTCCCGTCGTGAAGTGAACGTCCCGGTAGAATTTATCGGTTTCTCGATCCCGGATGAGTTTGTGGTGGGTTACGGCATTGATTACGCACAGCGTTACCGTCATCTGCCGTATATTGGCAAAGTGATTCTGCTGGACGAGTAAGTGTGAAGTTGCCGGATGTGTTGCATCCGGCATGGCATTTTTATTTGTGGTTGGCGTGTTTCAGCTTGAGGTTGGAAATCCCGTGACGGTAACGTTGCTCAAGGGTTTCGCGGTTGGTGGCAGTAACATCCAGATCACGCAGCAAGCCGTCGTGAATGCCGTAGGCCCAGCCGTGAATGGTAACTTTCTGCCCGCGTTTCCACGCTGATTGCATAATGGTGGAGTGGCCCAGGTTATACACCTGTTCCATGACGTTCAGTTCACACAAGGTATCCAGACGGCGCTCTTGCGGCATTTCGCCGAGCAATGAGCTATGTTTGAACCAGATATCGCGGATGTGTAGCAGCCAGTTGTTGATAAGCCCCAGTTCCGGGTTTTCAACTGCGGCTTGTACGCCGCCGCAACCGTAGTGGCCACAGATAATAATGTGTTCAACTTCGAGTACATCCACTGCATACTGAACCACGGAAAGGCAGTTCAGGTCGGTGTGAATGACCAGGTTAGCAACATTACGGTGAACAAAGAGTTCGCCCGGCTCAAGACCGGTTAAACGTTCTGCAGGAACGCGACTGTCGGAACATCCAATCCATAGAAAGCGCGGTTTTTGCGCTTGTGCCAGTTTCTCAAAAAACCCGGGATCCTCTTCCACCAGCATTTTTGACCATAGTGCATTGTTGCTGATGAGTGTATCTATGTCTTTCATGGAGGTTAACGACCTGTAACCAAATAATTACGTTTGGCTAATATAGGGCAACTCCGGGACGATTTAAACCACAGATAAAGTGTAAGAACGTAAGGTAAGTAAAAATTTATGACCATTGCACTGGAACTTCAACAGCTTAAAAAAACTTATCCAGGCGGCGTTCAGGCGCTTCGTGGAATAGATTTGCAGGTCGAAGCGGGTGATTTTTATGCGCTTCTCGGGCCGAACGGGGCCGGGAAATCGACCACTATCGGTATTATCAGCTCTCTGGTAAATAAAACCTCCGGGCGGGTCAGCGTATTTGGTTACGATCTCGAGAAAGATGTCGTGAACGCTAAACGTCAGTTGGGACTGGTGCCGCAGGAATTTAACTTCAACCCGTTTGAAACCGTGCAGCAAATTGTGGTAAATCAGGCAGGGTACTACGGTGTGGAGCGCAAAGAGGCGTACATCCGCAGCGAAAAATATCTTAAACAACTCGATCTATGGGGAAAACGCAACGAACGTGCGCGTATGTTATCTGGCGGGATGAAGCGCCGTTTAATGATTGCCCGTGCGTTAATGCATGAACCTAAACTACTGATTCTCGACGAACCGACCGCAGGCGTGGATATTGAACTTCGCCGCTCAATGTGGGGCTTTTTGAAGGATTTAAACGACAAAGGCACCACCATCATTCTCACCACACACTACCTGGAAGAAGCAGAAATGCTGTGCCGCAATATCGGCATTATTCAACACGGTGAGCTGGTGGAAAATACCTCGATGAAGGCGCTGCTGGCGAAGCTGAAATCGGAAACCTTTATTCTCGATCTCGCACCGAAAAGTCCGTTACCGAAGCTCGATGGCTATCAGTATCGACTGGTCGATACCGCGACGCTGGAAGTTGAAGTGCTGCGTGAGCAGGGGATCAACAGCGTATTTACGCAGTTAAGTGAGCAGGGCATTCAGGTATTAAGTATGCGTAACAAAGCTAACCGTCTGGAAGAGCTGTTTGTTTCACTGGTTAATGAAAAACAAGGAGATCGCGCATGATGCATCTTTACTGGGTGGCGCTAAAAAGCATCTGGGCGAAAGAGATCCATCGCTTTATGCGTATCTGGGTGCAGACGCTGGTGCCGCCAGTCATCACCATGACCCTTTACTTTATTATCTTCGGTAACCTGATTGGTTCGCGTATTGGCGATATGCATGGCTTCAGCTATATGCAGTTCATCGTACCGGGGCTGATCATGATGTCGGTGATCACCAATGCCTACGCCAACGTTGCGTCATCATTTTTTGGTGCCAAGTTCCAGCGTAATATTGAAGAGCTGCTGGTAGCGCCGGTTCCGACTCACGTCATTATTGCCGGATATGTCGGCGGTGGCGTGGCGCGTGGTCTGTTTGTTGGCATTCTGGTGACGGCAATTTCACTGTTTTTTGTGCCGTTTCAGGTGCATTCGTGGGTATTCGTTGCCTTAACCCTGGTGCTCACGGCGGTGTTGTTCTCCCTTGCGGGTTTGCTGAACGGTGTGTTTGCCAAAACGTTCGATGACATCAGCCTGGTGCCAACCTTTGTGTTAACGCCACTCACGTATTTGGGTGGGGTCTTTTACTCACTGACTTTGTTGCCGCCGTTCTGGCAAGGGCTGTCGCACCTGAACCCAATCGTTTATATGATCAGTGGTTTCCGCTACGGCTTCCTCGGTATCAATGATGTTCCGCTGGTCACTACTTTTGGCGTACTGGTGGTCTTTATTGTGGCGTTTTATTTGATCTGTTGGTCGCTGATCCAACGTGGACGTGGTTTGCGTAGCTAAGGCTATTTCCTCTCCTCTGGATTTGGGGGAGAGGAGTTTTGACGGCTATCACCCTTTATCAACAATGGTCAGGGTAGACTGATTTTCGGCTAAGGAGGAAGGCGATGTTAGGTTGGGTAATTACCTGTCACGATGACCGGGCGCAAGAGATACTGGATGCGCTGGAGAAAAAACATGGGGCGCTTCTTCAGTGCCGGGCCGTGAATTTCTGGCGTGGGTTAAGCTCTAATATGCTCAGCCGCATGATGTGCGATGCTCTGCATGAAGCGGACTCTGGTGAGGGTGTCATCTTCTTAACCGATATAGCCGGAGCGCCACCGTACCGCGTGGCTTCATTATTAAGCCACAAACACTCCCGTTGCGAAGTGATTTCTGGTGTCACGTTACCGTTAATTGAACAGATGATGGCTTGCCGTGAAACCATGACCAGTTCAGAGTTTCGCGAGCGTATTGTCGAACTGGGTGGGCCGGAGGTGAGTAGTCTTTGGCACCAACAACAAAAAAATCCGCCTTTCGTCCTCAAACATAATTTGTATGAGTATTAACCCACGATTCTTATAGCGCTTTTGCTACAATAAAAGCGTTGTTTCACCCTCGGTTATTTTTTCATGTACAAACAAGCTGTTATTCTCCTGCTGATGCTGTTTACCGCAAGTGTCAGTGCCGCGTTACCTGCCCGTTATATGCAAACCATCGAAAATGCTGCGATCTGGGCGCAAATTGGCGACAAGATGGTGACCGTGGGGAATATTCGGGCCGGGCAAATCATTGCCGTGGAGCCCACTGCCGCAAGTTATTACGCATTTAATTTTGGCTTTGGTAAAGGGTTTATCGATAAAGGGCATCTCGAGCCAGTTCAGGGGCGACAAAAAGTTGAAGACGGTTTGGGTGACCTCAACAAGCCGCTGAGTAATCAGAACTTAATTACCTGGAAAGATACGCCGGTCTATAACGCGCCGAGTGCGGGCAGTGCGCCATTTGGGGTACTGGCGGACAATTTGCGCTACCCGATTTTGCATAAACTGAAAGACAGGTTAAATCAAACCTGGTATCAGATCCGTATTGGCGATCGACTGGCCTATATCAGCGCGCTGGATGCCCAACCCGATAATGGCCTGCCGGTGCTAACCTATCACCATATTCTGCGCGATGAAGAAAACACCCGTTTTCGCCATACTTCGACGACCACCTCGGTACGCGCTTTCAATAACCAGATGGCCTGGCTGCGCGACAGGGGATACGCGACACTGAGCATGGCGCAGCTGGAAGGTTACGTGAAGAATAAGATCAATCTCCCTGCGCGAGCGGTGGTGATTACCTTTGATGATGGCCTCAAGTCGGTGAGCCGCTATGCGTATCCTGTATTGAAACAATATGGCATGAAGGCGACGGCGTTTGTTGTTACCTCGCGCATCAAACGTCACCCGCAGAAGTGGAACCCAAAATCGCTGCAATTTATGAGCGTTTCTGAGCTTAACGAAATTCGCGATGTTTTTGATTTTCAGTCACATACCCATTTTTTGCATCGGGTGGATGGCTATCGCCGACCCATATTACTGAGCCGTAGTGAGCACAATATTCTGTTTGATTTTGCACGTTCACGCCGCGCTCTGGCGCAATTTAATCCGCATGTCTGGTATCTTTCGTATCCGTTTGGCGGATTTAATGACAAAGCCGTGAAGGCAGCAAACGATGCCGGATTTCACCTGGCGGTGACAACCATGCAAGGCAAAGTAAAACCGGGGGATAATCCGTTGTTACTAAAACGACTTTATATCTTAAGAACGGATTCGCTGGAGACGATGTCGCGGCTGGTGAGTAACCAGCCGCAGGGATAACAATCAAGCAACCTGTACCGGAATCGCTTTCGCGGTACGTTTCATTTCATTGTCGCCTTCAAAATAGGCGACATTGGGTCGCCAGGTGCGAGCTTCTTCATCTGGCATGGTAACGAAGCTGGCGATGATGACAATATCGCCGACGCTGGCGCAGTGGGCCGCCGCACCGTTAACAGAAATAATTCTCGAACCGCGTTCTGCCGCGATGGCATAAGTGGAGAAACGCTTGCCGTTGGTGACATTCCAGATATCAATGGCTTCGTTTTCGAGAATACCGGCTGCGTCAAGGAAATCCTGGTCAATGGCGCAAGAACCTTCATAGTGCAGGTCCGCATGAGTCACTTTCACGCGGTGGAGTTTGCCCTGCAGCATCGTGCGAATCATAACTTCTACCTTTCTACCCTGTCGTTAACGAAGCAGGCGATGCCTGCTTTGAGGAAATTCTCACGCAGTATTGCCCGATTTTTGTTTAGTGTCTACTCATCTGACGGCATTTACATCAGCAGTTTGCGTACCGTGCCGAAGCGTGCCATGTAACGGCTGTAACCAATTGAAATTTCTCTGAACGCTGCTCGGTAAACACTAAAGAGGTGGCTGACGATGGCACGCCTTGACTGGATACTGCCTTCACGCAAGACAACACGGAAGGCAGGGAAGATGGATGCACCGAGTACCACACCGCATGATGCAGTGTTTAAACAATTTTTAATGCACGCGGAGACGGCTCGCGACTTTCTGGAGATACATTTGCCAGTGGAATTACGAGAACTTTGTGACCTCAACACGCTTCATTTAGAGTCGGGGAGTTTCATTGAAGAGAGCCTGAAAGGACACAGCACGGACGTGCTCTATTCCGTGCAAATGCAGGGCAATCCCGGTTATCTGCATGTTGTGATTGAACACCAAAGCAAGCCGGATAAGAAAATGGCCTTTCGCATGATGCGTTATTCTATTGCTGCCATGCACCGGCATCTGGAGGCGGATCACGATAAGCTGCCGCTGGTGGTGCCGATACTGTTTTATCAGGGCGAGGCCACACCTTATCCGCTCTCAATGTGCTGGTTTGATATATTTTACTCGCCGGAGCTGGCACGACGCGTCTATAACAGTCCTTTCCCGCTGGTGGATATCACCATCACACCGGATGACGAAATCATGCAACATCGGCGGATTGCGATTCTCGAACTACTGCAAAAACATATTCGCCAGCGCGACTTAATGTTATTGCTGGAGCAACTGGTCACGCTGATTGACGAAGGGTACACTAGCGGAAGTCAGTTAGTTGCCATGCAAAACTATATGCTGCAACGCGGTCATACTGAACAAGCGGATTTGTTTTATGGTGTGCTGAGAGACAGGGAAACGGGAGGGGAGTCTATGATGACGCTGGCGCAGTGGTTTGAAGAGAAAGGGATTGAGAAGGGGATTCAGCAGGGAAGACAGGAGGAAAGGCAAGAATTCGCCCAGCGTTTTCTGAGTAAAGGGATGTCTCGGGAAGACGTTGCAGAGATGACAAATTTATCTCTTGCTGAGATTGATAAGGTAATTAACCTTATTTAAGTTACCTGTGTTATGACAGATGACGTGGGGTAAATTAATAACTGGCGCCATCAGCCGTAGCGCCAGTTAAGTATTACGCCAGCTCGACCATTTTGTTGTCGATCAGGCGAGCATCGCCAAGCCAGGCGGCTACCAGAATTACTGCCCGTTTGCTGGTTTCAGAAACTTCCAGCAATGTGTCGGCATCGCGAATCTGAATATCATCGGCGCGGAAGCCTTTTTCATTCAGTTCTTGCCCCGCAATGGTAATAATTTCATCGAGATCCCGTTCCCCAGCCTGCAATTTGTCAGCAATCGAACTTAAAACTTTGTACAGACCAGGCGCAATTTTGCGTTGTTCCGCCGTCAGATAACCGTTACGGGAACTTAGCGCCAGACCGTCTTTGGCGCGCATAATTGGCACACCGACAATCTCAATATCGAAGCCCATATCGGCAACCATTTTGCGGATCAGCGCCAGTTGCTGAAAGTCCTTTTCACCGAAGCAGGCGATGTCCGGCTGGACCAGGTTAAACAGCTTGCTGACGATAGTCGAAACGCCGCGAAAATGCCCCGGACGGCTCGCGCCTTCCAGCATGGTCGAAAGCCCGGGAACGTCAACGTAAGTATGGGTTTCAGTACCGTTCGGGTAGATCTCTTTTACCGAAGGGGCGAAAACTAAATCCACTTTACGTTTGTTTAGCTTCTCGCAGTCCTCCTGCAAGGTCCGTGGATAACGTGCCAGATCTTCCGGGCGGTCGAACTGCATCGGGTTAACGAAAATACTGACGACGACCACATCGGCGCGGGCTTTGGCTTCGTCGACCAGCTTCATATGGCCATCGTGCAGATTACCCATAGTAGGCACCAGCGCCACGCGCTTGCCTTCCATACGCAGGCGGCGAATTTGCTGACGCAGCAGCGGCAGGGTTTCGATAATTAACACAACGTGACTCCTTAATGGAAACTGTGTTCTTCGCCCGGATAAACGCCGGACTCCACTTCAGCCATATACTGCCGCACAGCCGCGCGGATGTCGCCCGTTTCGGCGAGGAAATTTTTAGCGAATTTAGGAATGTGACCGCCGGTAATGCCGAAGGCGTCGTGCATCACGAGGATCTGCCCGTCAGTGACGTTGCCTGCGCCAATGCCAATAACCGGGATCGCCAGTGCTTCGGTAATACGTTTTGCCAGTTCAACCGGCACGCATTCCAGCACCAGCAGCTGTGCCCCAGCGGCTTCTAAGGCTAATGCATCGCTGAGCAGTTGATCGCCTGCTTCATCGCCGCGCCCCTGAACTTTGTAGCCACCGAAAATATTCACTGACTGTGGGGTTAAACCTAAGTGACCACATACAGGAACGGCACGTTCGGTCAGCATTTTTACGGTTTCGACCAGCCACTCACCGCCCTCAATTTTGACCATATTGGCACCGGCACGCATAACCGTTGCGGCGTTTTCAAAGGCTTGTTCCGGCGTGGCATACGCCATAAACGGCAGGTCAGCCAACAGCAGGCAGTTTGGCGCGCCGCGACGTACGGCGGCGGTATGATAGGCGATATCCTCGACGGTAACGGGAAGGGTGGAGTCGTGGCCCTGAACCGTCATGCCCAGCGAATCGCCTACCAGCATGACGTTAAGTCCTTCATCAGCAAATAGTTTCGCGAAGCTGTAGTCGTAAGCGGTGATGGTCGCGAAACGCTTTTTATCCTGCTTACATTTCTGAAGTGAAGCAATGGTGGTCGGTTTCATAACGTGTCCTGATAAATGATGTCGTGTTGCCTGGCATTTTATCAGTCACATTGGTGGGGGCAATGATTTATCAATTACCGCACCGCCAGATGATGGCGGTGCGGTGGACTTATTAAGGGTAGGTTACCTGGAAAGTACTGGTGGCTTTAAACTCACCAGCTTCTATTGGTATAGTTCCATCCTGTTGTAGCGTGGCCTGGAAATGGAGAGGGTATGTTATACCTGTATCTTGATCCGGGTAAACTCCTCCTGTTGTATCGTCTTTGCCTCTCGGGTCGTAATCTTTATAAACAGAATTTGAATCATTAGGTTTCAATGTCATTAGAGGATTTTTACTAGTTGCTAAACCTTCTATGAGTACACCGACTCCTTTTGCTGCGTCATTACCTGTGAGAGTATTACCAAGGAGTTGCCCGTTTTCAGTACCAACCTTTGTTGAAACTAATTTTGTCTCAATATTAGTCACACGAACGCAGTTTTGAAGTGAAATATCAAAAGGAACCGGTGTGGCACCGTTTCTGATTTGTTCTGCACTATATTCACCCATTTTTACCGTAGAACCAGTCACAGAAGTTCCACTAAGCATAGCGGTAAAACAAGTGGGATTAGTCAACTTGACATTGAGCAGATCGAAATCGATTTTGATAAAATAACTATGCTCATTTATACCTTGGCCTGCGCCATAGGCTTTAAATGAATACAGATAATTTGATGAGCTGGATAATTTGATCTGTTGAGTTACTGTTGGATCAAAGTTTGTATCTGTATAGAATTCAATTGTAAGGGTCTGATAAATACCACCTACAGCCCAGTATTTACGGGTGCTATTCGCATTATTGCAACTCCAATATAACACGTCTTCGCTTGGATTATACCACGAAAAATATTGTTCTGCAGAGTCACCAATGTATATCCCAGGTGAACTAACGTTAGTTACGGTACCGTAAGCTGACCACATGTTTGAAATTAATAATGTGTAATACAAACCAGGAACTGATGTATTAAATAATTTATGGGAGCCATACATTTTACCTGAGTCAACCATTGCATTTTCAATACGCATTGCGCTACCACTTGTGCTATCACTTCTGTTGCAATAAAGAAAACCACCACCAGAAGCGGTATCTAACTGACTCCACTGTAATTTTACACCTGTAGGTCCAAGCTGCGTCGGTTTGTAGAAAACTAAATTATTTGTACTTGTTGCATATCTGAATATGACAGTAGCATCGCCATTCGGCCCCGTTTCTCTCCATTTTTGATCTGACGGACCAACGCCGTAACTATTCCCAACAATATATCCTACGTTATCATCAGTGCCAGCACTCGCGGTATAACAACTCAAGCACAGAATTAAAAAAAGAAAATGTCTGAAGAATTTCTTCATTATCACTCCACCATCTACTGCTGTAACAGTCGCAGTTATTTGTTTTGATCTATTATTCGTAGTACACATCAACTAATATATGACTCATTACCTGGCCAGATATGACATCCAGCGCGGGATCGATTTTTTGCATTCTGGCATAAAATTTCCATGAAGAATTATGCAGGGCAGAAGTCATTACTGTATACACGGAACGAGAATTTCCTGCTGAACTAATAACATTGAATATATTGGTCGGGTCCTGAATGGAAAAGAGAACGACACCGACATTTTTAGCCCCGGTTGCGACTTCATTGGCAAATATTTGCCTTGAACCTGCAGCCATGACACCGCTAAGGGCTCTAAAATCAATATGTAACTGATTAAGCACATCGCCAGTTCCCTGTAATGCACAGTCTGATACTGTGACAGTGAACTCTTTTCCACCTGGTTGATAGCTTTCAGGAGTAACATTATCTGAAAAATATCCCACCCCAACGACGCCAAGATCAATATTACCCTGGTTACTGATTCCGCTTTTGCAAGTGCTGTTTTTTACATTGGCAACAAGGTCAATATCCTGCCCAGCGATGGCTGGATAGGTAATGGGAAACTGTAGTGACAGAAACAGAATTATTCTCTTCATCAGCTTACGTTGAGTGGGATGCATATATAGTTCCTGGATCTGTCAGTCTGTTAGTTATAGGTTACTGTAAATGTGGCAGGTGCAGAAAATTTACCCGCAGTGACATTGCTTACGGTTTTATTTTTTTCGACGACCAGTCGAGCACTCATCGGATAATAAACAACCGCGTTGGCTGCATTGGAGATAGTGACCTCTTGAGATGCTGGTGTCACACAACTAAATTGTGTTGCGCTCCCTGTTGCCGGAGTTTCGGTGCTCCAGACTTCAACGGCGACGGCACTTGCTTTATCTGCGGCTGTGGATCCATTTGCGAACCCCGCACCGTCATTAGCAGTACCTTCGCATGTGGCTCGCTTGGTTAATTTTATTTGTGCTTTTTTATTGGGGATACCCGCACAGTCTTTGAATTTGAGTTTGAATGTTTTAACTTTGGTCTTGGCATTGATTTCAGAAATATATACATCGCCAAAGTCAACAACAGAAATGTCCTGATCAGAGTCATTTACTAATGTAGCAGTACAAGTACCTATTTCTACGGTAGTAATCACGGTCAGCCCAATGCTGTCTGTTGCCGCATAAGAGGGTACGCTGAACAATGAGGCAGCCAAAACGACACTGCTGGATAATCCATAACGTAAATTTTTAAATGTCATCTTAATTATCCTTCTTATTGATAGATGAAATTAAACGTTGCCAGTGCACGAAAATTCCCCGGTACGCCTTGCCCTGCATCTGTTTCACGTAGCGCAACGGTCATTTCAAGACCCTTATCGGGCTGCATCTCGTCTGTGCTCCAGCGTATCTTTTCCGCACTGTTAGGTTTAAGGAAAGTGGCATCATCAGTAGTCCGTTTTTTGAAACCCATACCGATATTACTTGTCGTCGAAGATGAATCACCAGACTGCGGTATAATAAGCTTAGGTGAGCTTGATGATGCATTTCCGGTCAGAGTGGTATCAATCCAACTGATGCCACTGCTGCACCCACTAGCAACCAGTTTAAAATCAGCCTGAGATTCTGTCGTTTTATTCGCGATCTTATCCAGACCCATCTTAGGGATTCTCAATGTGTAGTTATTATTGCCATCATTCGTGACGTTATTACCAGTAAGTGTGATGTTACAGGTTGTCGCTTTGACAGTAGCTGTAAACTCTACATTAATATCCGTTGTAAATACTGATGGTGATAATAATATTCCCATCAGTATCGCTATTTTATGTGGCGTTATTTTTATCATTTGACGTCCCTTGTAGTTACTGAATCTGACACCGAATTCCATTCAGAATAATAGATTGCGCTATTTTTTCTGCTTCTGAACTTTGTTGATAATGCGCAAGACAACTTACGGGTTTACTTTCTTCGAGCCATTTAATGCTGATATTTCCCTGCTGCTCAATACCACGAACAAATGCTTGTCCACCCTGTCCAACATTACCAATGACATTGCCTTGCTCATCATAAATATCTGCAGCAAATGGAATATTTTTACCATCACTTCGTGTGATGTTCATAATGGCTGATTGCCCTTGCACGGTTTCAAAATCAGCAAAGACGACTGAACCCTGACGCGGTACAGCTACTGCACTGGTACTTTTTAATTCAACATCGTTCTCAAGATCGTTGATATCCAGCGCGATACGGTTTTCATGATAAGGAGAAAGAGCGCTGGTGACACCATAACCCCATCGATCGATAGTACTGTTGCCATAATTTATTCGCGCTCCTTGAGCACCTGGAGCCTGAACTACCGCCAGTGTATCGGAGTCGCTAAAACTGTCATTACTGAAGGTCAGGCCGCCGCTATGCAATACAAAACCACCGTCGGTGCTGAGAGACACTTGACGACTGTTATCGCTATTTGCAGAAACTGAACCTGCCAGGCTTCCCCACGGTGATTCATAGCTGGCATAACCCCCAACATAACTCAAATCTTTGCTGGCTTTATTCATCGTATAGCCAGTATTTACGCTATAACTGACGCGAGCGTTATCACTATAGCCACTGCTACTGACGTTGAGTTGGTTATTACCCTTAAAGTCACTGCTCATTTGAGTATCAATACTCTGGAAACCTGAAGTCCGTTGTTCAGTGCCAAGTAATTTTTCAATAGGAATGGTGAAACTGAGATAAACGCTATCGTCAGTGTCGCCGTCTTCATTCCATGAACGCTGGGCACTGACACTGTAGCTGCCCCAGGATGCACTGTTACTGTAGCCAATAGAGTAATTGCTACGATTTTGTCCGGAAGCCCAGTAATCGGACCAACTTCCGGAAAGATAAAATGAACCGTAATCTTTTTTCTCAAATTTTAGCGGTTGGTTAATACTGACCGTAACCTGATTTTTCATGCGCGAGTAATTACGCATGGATTTCGGTTCAAGATCTTGTTCGGGATGTTTCACTTCATCAATTAGAGTTAGTGCATCATTAAGACCAAGGTAATTCTGTGTCGAATAGCGATAGGCCGCGATATTCAGTGAAGTACTTGTTTCTTCGAATAACTTGTTCCAGGAAACACGATAACTTTGTCCCTGATATGTTTTATCATCCGGTATACGAACATTGGAGTGAGTCACATCGAAAGAAAATGCACCGACTGAAGTATTCAGACCAAGACCTAACAAACCAGCGGTATAGTTATTATCGGTAATCTGAATACCAGTATAACCCGTTAGATAGTTATTCAGACCGTAGTAGTAGCTGGCCTGAAATAAATTAGGCTCATCCTGAATATCATCTTTTAAGACCTGGCCGCCGCTAATATCCCAACGTCCAACGCCAGGGCGTAACATTTGAACGACCGATGAAAAAGGTTGCGAGAATGTCCGCTTTGAGCCATCGGATTCTTCGACAGTAACAATAAGATCGCTGCCGTAACCTGACGGACTCAGATCATCAATGACGAAAGCGCCTGGCGGCACAGTCGTTTCATAAATCTTATAGCCACCTTGCGTAATAGTGACTTTGGCGTTGGTATTAGCAACGCCATGAATGATAGGCGCAAAACTCGCTAATGTCGGAGGCAACATGCGGCTGTCGCTGTATAAACGAATGCCGCGGATACTGACAGAATCAAAGGTTTCGCCCGTTGTATAAGACTCACCAAGAATGAGTTGAGAACGCAGCGAGGCGATATCACGCTGTATATACCGATTCTTAAAATCATAATTACTGCCAGAATCGGTCATCCAGTTGTAGTTGCCTGAGGCACGCAGTCGCCATGCACCTAAATTCATCCCACCGTTAAAAGCAGCATAAATGCTGTCATTTCTTCGACCAGGAGTTTCACTATGATATCCGTTGAGGTTGTATGACAACATGGCCGCATTAATGCCATTTTCCCATAACGATGGATCAACATAGTTTTGGTAATTTTTCATTACCCATGCCTGAGGAACGTCTATATCCAGACGTTGCTCGTTAACGTCATAACGAACAGAAGCCTGAGGGATAATTTCCGTCAAATTAAGGCAATTGCCGAGTGTTTCATCCCTGGCAAGCAGAACGGCTTTTTCGTTATTTATATCGGGAGAATTTATATGAAACTGCAATAAATTCTTAAGTGTGATACAGGCTTGTGCGTTTTTTTTTCCTTCAATTTCAATAAATGTAATGCTTTGGTTAATAATAGGTTGATCGTTGACATAAACACTGACGTCGTACATACCCGGTATAGCAGGGTTACCTTCACTATACCGGCTGAGATCAATATTTGAGGCATTCTGCCCCATCAGGAAGGTATGGTCATATTCAACAAGTTCAGCACAGAAAGCACTATTGCAATACAGCAGCGCGCAAAACGTAGCGATACGGGTCAGATGATTATGATAATTTTTAGTTGGTTTTATAGTCACGTTATGCTTCCTGCGGAATTATATCCTTGCCTGATTACAGACTGGCATTACCTTCAATGGCGCCACCAAAATCATTAATGGCGTAAAAATGTACTTTTGCAGAACTTGCTTTGCCATTAAGGCCAGTGACTTTCATGACCTCATCACTAAATGGTGCAATCATTTTCACATCAATCGGATAGCGTTTACCGCTAGCTTCTAAATCACCACTGCTAAAAGAGACGTAGTAAGGGGTTGGATTGGTCACTCGCAATGACGCCTTACCTTCTGAACCTGACCAGAACCACTTCAGGGCTAACGGGGCTTCAGAGGGATTTCCCTTCAATCCATCCGGGCGATAGAAAAGTTTTATACGTGTGCGAAATGCCAGTTGCAGCAGACTTTGATTCGCGACCTTTTCTGCATCTGGTTTTGGTGGAACTTCCAGTACGTTAAACCAGAACACGCTCTCTCTGTCTTTAGGCAGTGAGGTGCTGGCTGTGTACATTAATTTGATTGTTTGCCCACGTTTGGCATCAATACGCGATACTGGCGGCGTGGCAGTAAAAGGGACTGTAATACTGCCAGGCTCAGCGTTGTCATCGCCAGTATCTAACCAACTCTGGACAAGCAACGGGTTATTCCCTTTATTTTCCAGACGTACGTTGACACTTTTTTGATCGCTTTTATATATTACGCGAGTACCCGAAATGACAATGTCCGCAATAGACGATGAACTAAAAGCCATACAGGTTACGAAGCATAAAGCTGTTGTATGTTTGGTGTTAAAAAACATAAACCATCCCTGACAGAGTTAATTAAAACAGGGAATAATATAAAAATAGAAATTATTAACACTATTCCCTGTATATTCATTCAATCAATTTAATTGGTGAATACTTACTGATAAGTAATGGTGTATGCAGTGTTAGTTTTTACATAACCAGCAGTTGCTGTTTGGTCTGCGACGGCACGAACGTAAGACGCTTTAAAATCATAAACAGCAGATTTTGTCGTTGCATCCAGGGCTTTAGTATACACATCGCCAGGGTTGTTAATTTGAACCTGTTTGATAGTGGAACCATCAATATTGTGCAGAGCGATATTCACGCCGTCAGACGGGTTGTTAATAGACATGTCGTTGTTCAGCGTTCCTTTGCTATTACCAAAGAAAACAGAACCGAAGGTCATTTTAGCTGTACTACCTGGATTCGGATTTGCTTTGCTGCAGTCAACGGTGATGCTGAAAGGTTTGGCTTTAGCGCCAACGGTGTCATTCAGCACGCCAGCATCGATTTCACCAACAGTTGCAGTTTGCAGCAGGATCAGACCATCTTTATTACCGCCGTCAACGCGGGTTTCACAGGTGTTATCAACAACCAGACCACTGATATTTAACTGACCACCATCCATATCAGCAGAAGCAGTACCTGCAACCATTGCCAGCATAAGACCAGACAGGGCAAAACCTAATTTTTTAGACATAAAAATCCTTGAATAAAATTCCATTAGTCAGACTACTGGTTTGAAGAATGACTATTCATGACACAAATGTTATAAGCAGATGCTAGATATTAATGAGCAATGATATTTGTTACCAAAATTTACAACCATTGTTCATTAGGACGCCTATTGTGCACTTTAAGGGCTTTTGAACAAATTAAATTTTCTTAATTCAAAATTAAGCAAAAATAAATTCACAAGTGCAATTGGTTAGGGTATGGCGATGGGATTGATATTTATCTGCGGGAATTTATATTATGTTTCTGCAAAAATGTTTAAACTAAAATTTTTATTAAGGAAAGAGAGGATGTATGATTTTCAGAAAATATTTATATTCGTAATATAAATAAATTACCATTTGCTTAATTTGTCAAATGCTCTTGTATGTAAGACTTCACGCAACGTCTCCCCATCAGGAAACGCCAGCTCCGGTGCAATCTCAAACAGCGGCCACAGCATAAATCCACGATTCTTCATATCGTAGTGCGGAACGGTCAGGCGTTCGGTATTTATCACTTCATTACCAAACAGCATGATATCGAGATCCAGCGTGCGTGGTCCCCAGCGTTCAGCTTTACGAACACGACCCTGTTGCAGTTCTATGCGCTGTGTATGGTTGAGTAACTCTTCCGGGGCGAGCGAAGTTTCAAGCGCCACGGCGGCGTTGAGGTAATCGGGTTGATCTTGCGGCCCCAGCGGTGGGGTGCGGTAAAACGAAGAAACGGCAAGAATGTGGCTTTCAGGGATATCGCCTAATGCTTTCAGGGCAGCATTGACCTGCTCCAGCGGAGAGGCCAGATTGCTGCCTATGGCAATATACGCCACTGTCATGCGGTACCCTCACGACGTGGTGCGCGTTTGCGTGGACGACGAGTGCGACGACGCGGTGACGGTTCTTCATCCAGCTCGTTGAGCATCCCTTTTTGGTCTGGTGGCGCGGAAACCTGGAACTCACCCCACCATTTCACCAGACGCTGCAGTTCAGCGTTACGTTCAACTTCAGCTCGCAAGGCCAACAGGTCATAAGCCGCACGGAACTTAGGATGCTCCAGCAGTTTCCATGCACGTTTACCCTGACGTCGGGACATACGCAACTGCAACTGCCAGATATCGCGGGTTAACGTCGTCAGACGTTTCGGGATTGCCAGTGAACGGCAGGCTTCGTCCAGCACGTCGTTCATCGCCAGCGCGAAAGCGTCGTGATAGGTCAGGCCGCTTTCCTGGGCGATCTTCTGTGCCGTCTCCAGCAGTGGGTACCAGAACATGGCGGCAAACAGGAACGCCGGGTTCACGCGCATATCGTTATGGATACGCGTATCGGTATTCTTCAGCACCTGTTCAATGATCCGCTCCATCGGGCTGTCGCCATTTTCCGTGAAGTAGCGGGTAATGGTCGGGAACAGCGGCTGGAACAGATGATATTCACACAGCAGCTTATAGGTTTCGTAACCGTAGCCCGCTTGTAGCAGTTTAAGCGATTCTTCAAACAGGCGTGCCGGTGGGATATCGTTCAGCAGGGTAGCGAGGCGAGGGATCGGTTCTGCGGTTTCCGGGCTGATGCGCATACCCAATTTGGCGGCAAAACGTACCGCGCGCAGCATACGTACCGGATCTTCACGGTAGCGCGTTTCCGGGTTACCAATCAGACGGATAACGCCGTCCTTCAGATCCTTCATACCGCCAACGTAATCACGGACGGTAAAATCCGCTACGCTGTAATAGAGGCTGTTGATAGTGAAATCGCGGCGCTGGGCGTCTTCTTCGATGGAGCCGAAAATGTTGTCGCGCAGCAACATGCCGTTTTGCCCGCGTTGGGAGGTCGTGCGGTCGCTGACGTTACCTTCGTGGTGTCCACGGAAGGTCGCAACTTCGATAATCTCCGGGCCAAACATCACATGAGCCAGACGGAAACGGCGACCCACCAGGCGGCAGTTACGGAACAGTTTGCGCACCTGCTCAGGCGTGGCGTTAGTGGTTACGTCAAAATCTTTCGGCTTTTTGCCGAGTAACAGGTCGCGCACGCCGCCGCCAACCAGCCAGGCTTCGTATCCCGCTTTATTGAGCCTGTACATTACCTTCAGGGCATTTTCACTGATATCTTTGCGGGAAATAGCATGCTGCTCACGCGGGATCACCGTCACCTGTGGACGGGCGACTGCCTGTTCAGCCTCGCTTTCCTCGCGGCTTAGCACCTTGCGGCAAAAATTAGCGACTCGGGTAAAAATAGTACACCTCGGTAGTGTCAAACATCATTCAGGACAAAAAAATAGCGGCTAATCATAGCTCAGCATGACGCATTTGAGAATGTTGAATTTACAATTGCCGACTCGGGCACGGCGGTAAGCCGCCAGTTTTTGACGGCTGACTGAAGGATTTGCTCGACGCTGAAATCCTGCCAGTGTGCTTCTGCCTGCTGCCCCAGAAATTGAAGTGCCGCGATTAGTACCGGGCGTGGATCGCCTTTCGGCAACGCAGGCGCATGATTCTGCTTGGAAAGTTTAGCGCCTTGTGGACTAAGCGCCAGCGGCAGATGAATGTAATCTGGCACTTTCCAGCCAAAAAGCTGGTACAGCGAGATTTGCCTTACTGTTGGTTCAATCAGATCAGCCCCACGCACTATTTCTGTAACGCCCTGGAAATGATCATCAACCACAACAGCCAGGTTGTAGGCGAACAACCCATCACGGCGATGAATGATAAAATCTTCCCGTGCCAGTTTTTCGTCGGCGTGAATAATGCCGCGCAGCTGGTCAGTAAATTGCGTGACCGGATGCTGCTGGCGGATACGCACTGCGGCATTGTCTGGTCCATGATGCAACACCCGGCAATGACCGTCGTAAATACCGCCAATGCTTTGAATACGCGCACGCGTACAGGTGCAGTAATAACTTAGTCCTTGTTCATGTAACCAGGCGAGTGCTTCACGATAGGCGTGGTGACGTTGCGATTGCCAGAGAACATCGCCGTCCCAGTGCAGACCGTAATGTTCCAGCTGGCGCAGGATAGTTTCTGCGGCACCGGGAACTTCACGAGGCGGGTCGATATCTTCTATGCGTACCAGCCAGCGACCTTGCCGGGCGCGAGCCTGCAAATAGCTGCCGAGCGCGGCGATCAGAGAGCCAAAATGAAGCTCGCCGGAAGGAGAGGGGGCGAAGCGGCCAATATACTGTGTGTCTGTCATCTCTTTGAACAAAAAATAAGGCGGGAGCATTTCCCGCCTGTGGTAAACGTGATGGAACGGCTGTAATTAGCCAGCCATCTGTTTTTCGCGAATTTCAGCCAGCGTTTTGCAGTCGATGCACAGATCGGCTGTCGGGCGCGCTTCCAGACGGCGAATACCAATTTCAACACCGCAGGATTCGCAGTAGCCGAAATCTTCGTCTTCCACTTTTTTCAGCGTCTTCTCGATCTTTTTGATCAGCTTACGCTCGCGATCGCGGTTACGCAGTTCGAGGCTGAACTCTTCTTCCTGGGCTGCACGGTCTACCGGGTCCGGGAAGTTGGCTGCTTCATCCTGCATATGTGTAACGGTGCGATCGACTTCATCCCTGAGTTGATTACGCCATGCTTCCAGAATACGACGGAAGTGCGCCAGCTGGGCTTCATTCATATACTCTTCGCCCGGCTTCTCCTGATATGGTTCCACCCCAGCGATGGCGAGAATACTCAGGGACGATGTTTTACGGTTTTGCCCTTCTTGCATGTTGCTTCTCCTTAACACGCACTATCGATCCCCATGTTCGGGGGAAAAATGAGGCCGCTATAAATAGCAGATGCTTTTCCGGATAGCAATTATCTAAACGTAACACTTGACAACTGTGTGAGGAAAAGCGTATTTGCGCACGCGACCAGAATGTAAATTAACCAGTTACTTACTTTACTACAATGTAACCGGCAGTGATTTTTTAAGAGCCATGCCTTCAGCAGAAATTTCCGCTTTGTAAGCCAGAATTTCTACCCCCCTCTGTTGAGCTTCTGACAATAGTTGCGCGTATTTCTCATCGATGTGGCGCGCGGGTGAAAACCGTGTAATGGCTGAATGCAGCACGGCGAAAAAGATAACCGCACGCTGGCCTTCAGCCGCTACGCTCATCAACTCCCGAAGGTGTTTCTGACCTCGTTCAGTGACCGCATCGGGAAAATATCCCTGTTCGTTCTCCGCATACGTAACCGATTTCACTTCAATATAGCAGTCTGGACGCGAATCCGCCTGCAACATAAAGTCAATACGGCTGCGTTCTGCGCCGTATTTTACTTCGCTTTTCAGCGAGCTATAGCCTGACAGTTCTGAAATTGATTCATTAAGGATAGCCTCTTTCGTCAACCTGTTAGCCCAAAGCGTGTTGACGCAAATAAATGCGCCGCTCTGGCTTTGAGTTAATTCCCAGGTGTGTGGGTATTTCCGTTTGGTGTTGTCTGAAGTCGAATACCAGACGGTATCGCCAGGCGTTGCACAACCGGTCATTGCACCCGTATTCGGGCAGTGTAGCGTTAATTCGCGACCATCGGGTGTGATCACATCGGCTAAAAAACGTTTGTAACGCTGAATTAGCGTCGCGCGCTGTAGAGGGGGAGAAAATTCCATTGCGACAATCCTTGTTATTGCGTTAGCGCCCAGCGTTTTAGCGGCGTGTAGCGTGTGCGTCCACGGGCAAACGAGGAGGCGTAAAGGGTGAACTCCGTCACCGCATACGACCAGTTAAAACCTGGCGGCGGGATTGTCACCGCCTCGCTGGCGTCGCGCAATAAGGTAATATGTGGATGAAACGGACGATTGCTTTGAAAACAACCGCTGCGGGCAGCCTGTGAACGGAGCATATTCGCCAGCTGGATTAAGCCGCGTGGCGGCTGACGCATCCCTAACCACACCACACGCGAACGCAGCCATTGTCCGGCGTCATCAAGCGTGAGTGTGAAACCAGGTTGACGAATCCGTCCGGCTAAAAGAGAAAGCGCCTTCTCTTTCTCGGCGCTCACTTCGCCTAAAAATGCCAGAGTCAGATGCAAATTATCGGCGGCGACCGGACGTCCCGCCTCAGGTGGGAAGTGTGTGGCGCGCCAATGGATAATCTGTTCGCGGATTTCTGCAGGTAAGTCGATAGCAAAGAACAGACGTTGCGGTTCAGACATGTGAGGCACTCGGTTATGAATTACCGCGATGCTACAATGTGGCGCGAAGAATGTTAACCCTCTGGAGCGTTTTGTGTCGTCGTTGCCCGTTGCTGCCGTCTTACCTGAATTACTTACCGCTCTCGATTGTGCGCCGCAGGTATTATTAAGTGCGCCGACCGGGGCCGGGAAATCAACCTGGCTGCCGCTGCAACTGCTGGCGCATCCCGGCATTAACGGGAAAATTATCCTGCTGGAGCCGCGTCGTCTGGCGGCGCGTAACGTCGCGCAACGGCTGGCGGAGCTGCTTAACGAAAAGCCAGGCGATACCGTTGGCTACCGGATGCGTGCGCAAAACTGCGTCGGGCCGAATACCCGCCTGGAAGTGGTTACCGAAGGCGTGCTGACGCGCATGATCCAGCGTGACCCGGAACTGAGCGGTGTTGGACTGGTGATCCTTGATGAATTTCATGAGCGCAGCTTGCAGGCGGATTTGGCGTTGGCGCTGTTACTCGATGTGCAACAAGGTCTGCGTGATGACCTTAAACTGCTGATTATGTCGGCTACCCTGGACAACGACCGCTTGCAGCAAATGCTGCCAGAAGCGCCTGTCGTCATCTCAGAAGGGCGCTCGTTTCCGGTTGAACGCCGTTATTTACCGCTGCCCGCGCATCAGCGTTTTGACGATGCCGTTGCGGTAGCCACCGCTGAAATGCTGCGTCAGGAAAGCGGATCATTACTGTTATTTTTACCTGGCGTCGGAGAAATTCAGCGTGTGCAGGAACAACTGGCTTCGCGCATCGGCAGTGATGTATTGCTCTGCCCGCTGTATGGCGCGTTGTCGCTGAACGATCAGCGAAAAGCGATCCTCCCGGCACCGCAAGGGATGCGCAAAGTGGTGCTGGCGACCAATATTGCTGAAACCAGTTTAACCATTGAAGGTATTCGTCTGGTGGTGGATTGTGCCCAGGAGCGTGTGGCGCGTTTTGATCCGCGCACGGGGCTTACGCGACTGATTACTCAACGCGTTAGCCAGGCATCCATGACGCAGCGTGCCGGGCGCGCCGGGCGTCTGGAGCCGGGTATCTGCCTGCATTTAATCGCCAAGGAACAAGCAGAACGCGCTGCCGCGCAAAGTGAACCGGAAATCTTACAAAGCGATCTTTCCGGTTTGCTGATGGAATTACTGCAATGGGGATGCAGCGATCCGGCGCAGATGAGCTGGCTGGATCAACCGCCAACGGTGAATCTACTGGCCGCGAAACGCCTGTTACAAATGCTGGGGGCGCTGGAGGGTGAACGGCTTAGTGCGCAGGGGCAAAAAATGGCAGCGCTGGGTAACGATCCGCGTTTAGCGGCAATGCTGGTTAGCGCGAAGAACGACGACGAAGCTGCTACCGCGGCAAAAATTGCCGCCATTCTCGAAGAGCCGCCACGGATGGGCAATAGTGACCTGGGCGTGGCGTTTTCGCGCAATCAACCAGCCTGGCAGCAACGTAGTCAGCAACTGTTAAAACGCTTAAACGTACGTGGCGGTGAGGCAGACAGTTCGCTTATCGCGCCGCTACTTGCCGGGGCGTTTGCCGATCGCATTGCTCGTCGCCGTGGGCAAGATGGACGCTATCAACTGGCAAACGGCATGGGAGCGATGCTCGATGCCGACGACGCGCTAAGCCGCCACGAATGGTTGATCGCACCGTTATTATTGCAGGGCAGCGCCTCGCCGGATGCGCGGATTTTACTGGCGCTACCGGTCGATATTGATGAATTAGTACAACGCTGTCCGCAGCTGGTGCAGCAATCTGACACCGTGGAATGGGATGACGCGCAAGGTACGCTGAAAGCCTGGCGTCGGCTGCAAATCGGTCAGTTGACGGTGAAAGTGCAGCCACTGGCGAAACCGTCAGAAGACGAGTTGCATCAGGCGATGCTTAATGGCATCCGTGATAAAGGTTTAAGCGTGCTCAACTGGACGGCGGAAGCGGAACAGCTACGCTTGCGTTTGTTATGCGCCGGAAAGTGGTTGCCAGAATATGACTGGCCAGCGGTTGATGATGAAAGTTTATTGGCAGCGCTGGAAACGTGGCTGCTGCCACATATGACTGGCGTACATTCACTACGCGGCCTGAAATCACTCGACATTTATCAGGCACTACGCGGATTACTTGATTGGGGAATGCAGCAACGTCTGGATAGTGAATTGCCTGCGCATTACACTGTGCCGACGGGAAGCCGGATCGCCATTCGTTATCATGAAGATAACCCGCCCGCGCTGGCGGTGAGAATGCAAGAGATGTTTGGCGAGGCCACCAATCCGACGATCGCCCAGGGGCGCGTGCCGCTGGTGCTGGAGTTGCTTTCACCTGCCCAAAGGCCATTACAAATCACACGAGATTTGAGCGCCTTCTGGAAAGGAGCGTACCGTGAGGTGCAAAAAGAGATGAAAGGGCGTTATCCCAAACATGTCTGGCCGGACGACCCGGCAAATACTGCACCGACGCGACGGACGAAAAAGTATTCGTAAGGTTGGTTTTCTCCCTCTCCTTGTGGGAGAGGGCCGGGGTGAGGGCATCAGCGCGCACGTTCACCCTCACCCTAACCCTCTCCCTCAAGGGAGAGGGGACCGATCGAGCACAAATTTTGAGAGATATCTTCTTCTGTCTTGTAACAGAAGAACAGAAAATCGGGCTTTTGCGCCTGAATATTGCGGAGAAAAAGCATGGCCGGGAATGACCGCGAGCCAATTGGACGCAAAGGGAAACCGACGCGTCCGGTCAAACAAAAGGTAAGCCGTCGTCGTTACGAAGATGACGATGATTACGACGATTATGATGACTATGAGGATGAAGAACCGATGCCGCGCAAAGGTAAGGGCAAAGGCAAAGGGCGTAAGCCTCGTGGCAAACGCGGCTGGCTATGGCTACTGCTAAAACTGGCTATCGTTTTTGCCGTGCTGATCGCCATTTACGGCGTTTATCTCGATCAAAAAATTCGTAGCCGTATTGATGGCAAGGTCTGGCAACTGCCTGCGGCAGTTTATGGCCGAATGGTCAATCTTGAGCCAGACATGACCATCAGCAAGAACGAGATGGTGAAGCTGCTGGAGGCGACCCAGTATCGTCAGGTGTCGAAAATGACCCGTCCTGGCGAATTTACCGTGCAGGCCAACAGCATTGAGATGATTCGCCGTCCGTTTGATTTCCCGGACAGTAAAGAAGGACAGGTGCGCGCGCGTCTGACCTTTGATGGCGATCATCTGGCGACGATCGTCAATATGGAGAACAACCGTCAGTTCGGTTTCTTCCGTCTTGATCCGCGTCTGATCACCATGATCTCTTCGCCAAACGGTGAGCAGCGTCTGTTTGTGCCGCGCAGTGGTTTCCCTGATTTGCTGGTGGATACTTTGCTGGCGACAGAAGACCGTCATTTTTACGAGCATGACGGCATCAGCCTCTACTCCATCGGACGTGCGGTGCTGGCAAACCTGACCGCAGGTCGCACGGTGCAGGGTGCGAGTACGCTGACGCAACAGCTGGTGAAAAACCTGTTCCTCTCCAGCGAGCGCTCTTACTGGCGTAAAGCGAACGAAGCCTACATGGCGCTGATCATGGACGCGCGTTACAGCAAAGACCGTATTCTTGAGCTGTATATGAACGAGGTGTATCTCGGTCAGAGCGGCGACAACGAAATCCGCGGCTTCCCGCTGGCAAGCTTGTATTACTTTGGTCGCCCGGTAGAAGAGCTAAGCCTCGACCAGCAGGCGCTGTTAGTCGGTATGGTGAAAGGGGCGTCCATCTACAACCCGTGGCGTAACCCGAAACTGGCGCTGGAGCGACGTAATCTGGTGCTGCGTCTGCTGCAACAGCAACAGATTATTGATCAAGAACTCTATGACATGTTGAGTGCCCGTCCGCTGGGGGTTCAGCCGCGCGGTGGGGTGATCTCTCCTCAGCCAGCCTTTATGCAACTGGTGCGTCAGGAGCTGCAGGCAAAACTGGGCGATAAGGTAAAAGATCTCTCCGGCGTGAAGATCTTCACTACCTTTGACTCGGTGGCCCAGGACGCGGCAGAAAAAGCCGCCGTGGAAGGCATTCCGGCACTGAAGAAACAGCGTAAGTTGAGCGATCTTGAAACTGCGATTGTGGTCGTCGACCGCTTTAGTGGTGAAGTTCGTGCGATGGTCGGAGGTTCTGAGCCGCAGTTTGCGGGCTACAACCGTGCGATGCAGGCGCGTCGTTCGATTGGTTCCCTTGCAAAACCAGCGACTTATCTGACGGCTTTAAGCCAGCCGAAAATCTATCGCCTGAACACGTGGATTGCCGATGCGCCAATCGCGCTGCGTCAGCCGAATGGCCAGGTCTGGTCACCGCAGAACGATGACCGTCGTTATAGCGAAAGCGGCAGAGTGATGCTGGTGGATGCGTTGACCCGTTCGATGAACGTGCCGACGGTAAATCTGGGGATGGCGCTGGGGCTGCCTGCAGTTACGGATACCTGGATCAAACTGGGCGTACCGAAAGATCAGCTGCATCCGGTTCCGGCGATGCTGCTGGGGGCGTTGAACTTAACGCCAATCGAAGTGGCGCAGGCGTTCCAGACCATCGCCAGCGGTGGTAACCGTGCACCGCTTTCTGCACTGCGTTCGGTAATCGCGGAAGATGGCAAGGTGCTGTATCAGAGCTTCCCGCAGGCAGAACGCGCTGTTCCGGCGCAGGCGGCGTATCTGACACTATGGACCATGCAGCAGGTGGTACAACGTGGTACGGGTCGTCAGCTTGGGGCGAAATACCCGAACCTGCATCTGGCAGGGAAAACAGGGACTACCAACAATAACGTAGATACCTGGTTTGCAGGCATTGACGGCAGCACGGTGACCATCACCTGGGTAGGCCGTGATAACAACCAGCCGACCAAACTGTATGGAGCCAGCGGGGCAATGTCGATTTATCAGCGTTATCTGGCTAACCAGACGCCAACGCCGCTGAATCTTGTTCCGCCAGAAGATATTGCAGATATGGGCGTGGACTACGACGGCAACTTTGTTTGCAGCGGTGGCATGCGTGTCTTGCCGGTCTGGACCAGCGATCCGCAATCGCTGTGCCAGCAGAGCGAGATGCAGCAGCAGCCGTCAGGCAATCCGTTTGATCAGTCTTCTCAGCCGCAGCAACAGCCGCAACAGCAACCTGCTCAGCAAGAGCAGAAAGACAGCGACGGTGTAGCCGGTTGGATCAAGGATATGTTTGGTAGTAATTAACATCTAAGCGTGAAATACCGGATGGCGAGTTGCCATCCGGTAAAATAACATCCCATCTAAGATATTAACCCTTTCTTTTCATCTGGTTGTTTATTAACCCTTCAGGAACGCTCAGATTGCGTACCGCTTGCGAACCCGCCAGCGTTTCGAATATTATCTTATCTTTATAATAATCATTCTCGTTTACGTTATCATTCACTTTACATCAGAGATATACCAATGGCGCGTTCCAAAACTGCTCAGCCAAAACACTCACTGCGTAAAATCGCAGTTGTAGTAGCCACAGCGGTTAGCGGCATGTCTGTTTATGCACAGGCAGCGGTTGAACCGAAAGAAGACACTATCACCGTTACCGCTGCACCTGCGCCGCAAGAAAGCGCATGGGGGCCTGCTGCAACTATTGCGGCGCGACAGTCTGCTACCGGCACTAAAACCGATACGCCGATTCAAAAAGTGCCACAGTCTATTTCTGTTGTGACCGCCGAAGAGATGGCGCTGCATCAGCCGAAGTCGGTAAAAGAAGCGCTTAGCTACACGCCGGGTGTCTCTGTTGGTACGCGTGGCGCATCCAACACCTATGACCACCTGATCATTCGCGGCTTTGCGGCAGAAGGCCAAAGCCAGAATAACTATCTGAATGGCCTGAAGTTGCAGGGCAACTTCTATAACGATGCGGTCATTGACCCGTATATGCTGGAACGCGCTGAAATTATGCGTGGCCCGGTTTCCGTGCTTTACGGTAAAAGCAGTCCTGGCGGCCTGTTGAATATGGTCAGCAAGCGTCCGACCACCGAACCGCTGAAAGAAGTTCAGTTTAAAGCCGGTACTGACAGCCTGTTCCAGACTGGTTTTGACTTTAGCGATTCGTTGGATGATGACGGTGTTTACTCTTATCGCCTGACCGGTCTTGCGCGTTCTGCCAATGCCCAGCAGAAAGGGTCAGAAGAGCAGCGTTATGCTATTGCACCGGCGTTCACCTGGCGTCCGGATGATAAAACCAATTTTACCTTCCTTTCTTACTTCCAGAACGAGCCGGAAACCGGTTATTACGGCTGGTTGCCGAAAGAGGGAACCGTTGAGCCGCTGCCGAACGGTAAGCGTCTGCCGACAGACTTTAATGAAGGGGCGAAGAACAACACCTATTCTCGTAATGAGAAGATGGTCGGCTACAGCTTCGATCACGAATTTAACGACACCTTTACTGTGCGTCAGAACCTGCGCTTTGCTGAAAACAAAACCTCGCAAAACAGCGTTTATGGTTACGGCGTCTGCTCCGATCCGGCGAATGCTTACAGCAAACAGTGTGCGGCATTAGCGCCAGCGGATAAAGGCCATTATCTGGCACGTAAATACGTCGTTGATGATGAGAAGCTGCAAAACTTCTCCGTTGATACCCAGTTGCAGAGCAAGTTTGCCACTGGCGATATCGACCACACCCTGCTGACCGGTGTCGACTTTATGCGTATGCGTAATGACATCAACGCCTGGTTTGGTTACGACGACTCTGTGCCACTGCTCAATCTGTACAATCCGGTGAATACCGATTTCGACTTCAATGCCAAAGATCCGGCAAACTCCGGCCCTTACCGCATTCTGAATAAACAGAAACAAACGGGCGTTTATGTTCAGGATCAGGCGCAGTGGGATAAAGTGCTGGTCACCCTAGGCGGTCGTTATGACTGGGCAGATCAAGAATCTCTTAACCGCGTTGCTGGGACGACCGATAAACGTGATGACAAACAGTTTACCTGGCGTGGTGGTGTTAACTACCTGTTTGATAATGGTGTAACACCTTACTTCAGCTATAGCGAATCGTTTGAACCTTCTTCGCAAGTTGGGAAGGATGGTAATATTTTCGCACCGTCTAAAGGTAAGCAGTATGAAGTCGGCGTGAAATATGTACCGGAAGATCGTCCGATTGTAGTTACTGGTGCCGTGTATAATCTCACTAAAACCAACAACCTGATGGCGGACCCTGAGGGTTCCTTCTTCTCGGTTGAAGGTGGCGAGATCCGCGCACGTGGCGTAGAAATCGAAGCGAAAGCGGCGCTGTCGGCGAGTGTTAACGTAGTCGGTTCTTATACTTACACCGATGCGGAATACACCACCGATACTACCTATAAAGGCAATACGCCTGCACAGGTGCCAAAACACATGGCTTCGCTGTGGGCTGACTATACCTTCTTTGACGGTCCGCTTTCAGGTCTGACGCTGGGCACCGGTGGTCGTTATACTGGCTCCAGCTATGGTGATCCGGCTAACTCCTTTAAAGTGGGAAGTTATACGGTCGTGGATGCGTTAGTGCGTTATGATCTGGCGCGAGTCGGCATGGCGGGCTCCAACGTGGCGCTGCATGTTAACAACCTGTTCGATCGTGAATACGTCGCCAGCTGCTTTAACACTTATGGCTGCTTCTGGGGCGCAGAACGTCAGGTCGTTGCAACCGCAACCTTCCGTTTCTAATTTCTCTTTTGGGGCACGGATTTCCGTGCCCATTTCACAAGTTGGCTGTTATGCAGGAATACACGAATCATTCCGATACCACTTTTGCACTGCGTAATATCTCCTTTCGTGTGCCCGGGCGCACGCTTTTGCATCCGCTGTCGTTAACCTTTCCTGCCGGGAAAGTGACCGGTCTGATTGGTCACAACGGTTCTGGTAAATCCACTCTGCTCAAAATGCTTGGCCGTCATCAGCCTCCGTCAGAAGGGGAGATTCTTCTTGATGCCCAGCCGCTGGAAAGCTGGAGCAGCAAAGCGTTTGCCCGCAAAGTGGCTTATTTGCCGCAGCAGCTTCCTCCGGCAGAAGGGATGACCGTGCGTGAACTGGTGGCGATTGGTCGTTACCCGTGGCATGGCGCGCTGGGGCGCTTTGGTGCGGCAGATCGCGAAAAGGTCGAGGAAGCTATCTCGCTGGTTGGCTTAAAACCGCTGGCGCATCGGCTGGTCGATAGTCTCTCTGGCGGCGAACGTCAGCGGGCGTGGATCGCCATGCTGGTGGCGCAGGATAGCCGTTGTCTGTTGCTCGACGAACCGACTTCGGCGCTGGATATCGCCCACCAGGTTGATGTGCTGGCGCTGGTGCACCGTTTAAGTCAGGAACGTGGCCTGACGGTCATTGCCGTGCTGCACGATATCAATATGGCGGCACGCTACTGTGATTATCTGGTCGCCCTGCGCGGTGGTGAAATGATTGCTCAGGGAACGCCTGCGGAAATTATGCGCGGCGAAACCCTCGAAATGATTTATGGCATCCCGATGGGTATTTTGCCGCATCCGGCGGGTGCTGCACCTGTGAGTTTTGTTTATTGATGAGCGGCTTACCTCTTATTTCGCGCCGTCGACTGTTAACGGCGATGGCGCTTTCTCCGTTGTTATGGCAGATGAATACCGCCCACGCGGCGGCTATTGACCCCAATCGTATTGTGGCGCTGGAGTGGTTGCCGGTGGAATTACTGCTGGCGCTCGGCATCGTGCCTTACGGCGTGGCGGATACCATCAACTATCGCCTGTGGGTCAGCGAACCACCATTGCCGGACTCAGTGATTGACGTCGGTTTGCGTACAGAACCTAACCTTGAACTGCTGACCGAAATGAAACCGTCGTTTATGGTCTGGTCGGCAGGATATGGCCCTTCATCAGAAATGCTGGCACGTATTGCGCCGGGTCGCGGATTTAACTTCAGTGACGGCAAACAGCCGTTGGCGATGGCGCGTAAATCGCTGACGGAAATGGCAGATTTACTTAACCTGCAAAGCGCAGCGGAAACGCATTTAGCGCAATACGAAGACTTTATCCTCAGCATGAAACCCCGCTTTGTGAAGCGTGGTGCACGCCCGTTACTGCTGACGACGCTTATCGATCCGCGCCATATGCTGGTCTTCGGTCCAAACAGCTTGTTCCAGGAAATTCTCGATGAGTACGGCATCCCAAATGCCTGGCAAGGGGAAACCAACTTCTGGGGCAGTACCGCCGTCAGTATCGATCGTCTGGCGGCGTATAAAGACGTTGATGTGCTCTGTTTTGATCACGACAACAGCAAAGACATGGATGCGCTAATGGCAACCCCGCTGTGGCAGGCCATGCCGTTTGTCCGTACAGGGCGCTTTCAGCGCGTACCCGCAGTCTGGTTTTATGGTGCAACGCTTTCGGCAATGCACTTTGTGCGTGTTCTGGATAACGCCATCGGAGGTAAAGCGTGAGTAAACGAATTGCGCTTTTCCCGGCGTTATTGCTGGCGCTGTTAGTGATTGTCGCTACGGCGCTAACCTGGATGAACTTCTCACAGGCGCTGCCGCGCAGTCAGTGGGCGCAGGCCGCCTGGTCGCCGGATATTGACGTCATCGAGCAGATGATTTTTCACTACAGCTTGTTACCGCGTCTGGCGATTTCGCTGCTGGTGGGCGCGGGCCTGGGGCTGGTGGGCGTGCTGTTTCAGCAAGTGCTGCGTAACCCGCTGGCGGAGCCGACGACGCTTGGCGTTGCAACAGGCGCGCAACTGGGAATTACCGTCACCACACTTTGGGCGATCCCCGGTGCTATGGCGAGCCAGTTTGCCGCGCTGGTGGGCGCTTGTGTCGTTGGCTTAATCGTCTTTGGCGTCGCGTGGGGGAAACGGCTTTCGCCGGTTACGCTTATTCTCGCGGGGCTGGTGGTGAGCCTTTATTGCGGGGCAATTAATCAGCTACTGGTTATCTTCCATCACGACCAGCTGCAAAGCATGTTCCTGTGGAGCACCGGAACGCTGACGCAAACCGACTGGGGCGGCGTTGAGCGTTTATGGCCGCAGTTGCTGGGCGGCGTGATGTTGACGTTATTGCTACTTCGCCCGTTAACCCTGATGGGGCTTGATGATGGCGTGGCGCGCAATCTCGGGCTGGCCTTGTCGCTCGCGCGTCTGGCAGCGCTGTCGCTGGCGATTGTCATCAGTGCGCTGCTGGTGAACGCTGTGGGGATTATCGGCTTTATCGGGTTGTTCGCGCCGCTGCTGGCAAAAATGCTGGGGGCGCGGCGTCTGCTGCCACGACTGATGCTGGCGTCGCTGATTGGGGCGCTGATCCTCTGGCTTTCCGATCAAATCATCCTCTGGCTGACTCGCGTGTGGATGGAAGTGTCCACCGGTTCGGTCACTGCGTTGATCGGTGCGCCGCTGCTACTGTGGCTGTTGCCGCGTTTACGCAGCATTAGCGCGCCGGATATGAAGGTCAACGATCGTGTCGCGGCTGAACGCCAACATGTGCTGGCGTTTGCCCTCGCGGGCGGCGTGCTGCTGTTGATGGCTGTGGTGGTGGCGCTGTCGTTTGGTCGTGATGCGCACGGCTGGACGTGGGCGAGCGGGGCGTTGCTTGAGGATTTGATGCCCTGGCGCTGGCCGCGAATTATGGCGGCGCTGTTTGCGGGCGTCATGCTGGCGGTGGCGGGCTGTATTATTCAGCGGCTGACCGGAAACCCGATGGCAAGCCCGGAAGTGCTGGGGATTAGCTCTGGCGCAGCGTTTGGCGTGGTGTTGATGCTGTTTCTGGTGCCGGGTAATGCCTTTGGCTGGCTGTTACCTGCAGGCAGTCTCGGCGCGGCGGTGACGCTGTTGATCATTATGATCGCCGCCGGCCGCGGTGGATTTTCCCCACACCGCATGTTACTGGCGGGGATGGCGTTAAGCACCGCGTTCACCATGCTTTTGATGATGTTGCAGGCAAGTGGTGACCCGCGAATGGCGCAAGTGCTGACCTGGATTTCCGGTTCGACCTACAACGCGACCGATGCGCAGGTCTGGCGCACGGGAATTGTGATGGTGATTTTGCTGGCGATTACCCCGCTGTGCCGCCGCTGGCTGACCATTTTACCGCTGGGTGGTGATACCGCCCGAGCCGTAGGAATGGCGCTGACGCCGACGCGAATTGCGCTGCTGCTGTTAGCGGCTTGCCTGACGGCGACCGCGACGATGACTATTGGACCGTTGAGTTTTGTTGGTTTAATGGCACCGCATATTGCGCGGATGATGGGCTTTCGACGGACGATGCCACACATCGTAATTTCGGCGCTGGTGGGTGGTTTACTGCTGGTGTTCGCTGACTGGTGTGGGCGGATGGTGCTGTTTCCATTCCAGATCCCGGCAGGGCTGCTGTCGACCTTTATCGGCGCGCCATATTTTATCTATTTGTTGAGAAAGCAGAGCCGTTAATAGAATGCCTCGCCCGGTGGGCGAGGCAAAATCATCACAACTTCGCAAACACCCGTCGTGCAGCATCGATGGTGTTATTGATATCTTCCATGCTGTGCGCCACGGACATAAAGCCCGCTTCAAACGCTGACGGTGCCAGGTAAACACCTTCGTCCAGCATCATATGGAAGAAACGCTTAAAGCGTTCCACGTCACAGGCCATCACATCCTGATAGCACGTCACGGACTCGGCGTCGGTAAAGAAAATACCGAACATGCCGCCAACGTGGTTAACGACCAGCGGAATTCCGGCTTCTTCTGCCGCTTCCAGCAGACCTTCTGCCAGACGTGTTGTCAGCTCATCCAGCGTTTCGTGAACGCCCGGCTGCGCGACTTCATTCAGACAGGCGAAACCCGCTGCCATCGCAATTGGGTTACCGGAAAGCGTACCCGCCTGATAGACCGGACCCGTCGGGGCCAGCGCATCCATTACATCACGACGACCACCGAATGCGCCTACCGGCATTCCACCGCCGATGATTTTGCCCAGGCAGGTGAGATCCGGTTCCACACCGTAATAATCCTGTGCGCCAGCTAGCGCTACGCGGAAGCCAGTCATTACTTCATCGATGATCAGCAATGCGCCAAATTCGTCGCACAGCGCGCGCAGACCTGGCAGGAACTCTGGCAGCGGTGGAACGCAGTTCATATTGCCTGCCACCGGCTCGACGATAATACAGGCAATCTCTTGCGGGTATTGCTCAAACGCGGCGCGTACAGAAGCCAGATCGTTATAAGTACAGGTTAAGGTATGTTTGGCGAAATCTGCCGGAACACCCGGCGAGTTTGGCTGGCCTAACGTGAGTGCGCCAGAACCGGCTTTCACCAGCAGACAGTCAGCGTGACCGTGGTAACAACCTTCAAATTTAATGATTTTGTCGCGACCGGTAAAACCACGGGCCAGGCGGATGGCGCTCATCGTCGCTTCAGTGCCGGAGTTCACCATGCGCACCATATCCATGGTCGGGACCAGTTCGGTCACCAGTTGCGCCATTTTCACTTCCATTTCGGTCGGTGCACCAAAGCTTAAACCACGCTCGGCGGCTTCAATCACGGCATTGCGGATAGCCGGATGGTTATGGCCCAGCACCATCGGCCCCCAGGAACCGACATAATCGATATAGGCTTTGCCATCAACATCGTACAGATAAGCGCCGTCCGCTTTTTCGATAAACAGTGGAGTGCCGCCCACGCCAGTAAAGGCGCGAACAGGGGAGTTCACACCGCCAGGGATCAGCTCGCGCGCTGCGCTGTAAAGATTTTCAGACTTACTCATGGAGGGTTCCTGATTCGTAGAAAAAGTGAATGGCTGCTATTCTATGTTATTCATAACAAGTTAAATACTCGTCAAACATCAGGCTGCTTGTACTGGTGCAATCCTGATTTCTTAGAGTATAAAAGTTTTGTGCATTTGAAACATTACGCTTTGCAAAGGATTTTCATGGAACGTGCGAGTAAAATGCCGTCATCTTATTTGTATGACCAATAAGTGATCATTGGATGAAAACTGATACTCCCTCTTTAGAAACACCGCAGGCCGCGCGCCTGCGACGCAGACAACTGATTCGCCAACTTCTTGAGCGCGATAAAACCCCGTTAGCCATTTTGTTTATGGCGGCAGTCGTCGGCACGCTTGTCGGGCTGGCAGCGGTTGCTTTTGACAAAGGTGTCGCCTGGTTGCAGAACCAACGTATGGGGGCGCTGGTACATACTGCTGATAATTATCCGCTTCTGTTAACCGTCGCTTTTCTCTGTTCGGCGGTGCTGGCGATGTTCGGCTACTTTTTGGTGCGCAAATACGCGCCCGAAGCAGGGGGATCGGGGATCCCGGAAATTGAAGGGGCGCTGGAAGATCAACGTCCTGTTCGCTGGTGGCGTGTATTGCCGGTGAAATTCTTTGGCGGGCTGGGGACACTCGGCGGAGGCATGGTGCTAGGGCGCGAAGGACCAACCGTGCAGATCGGCGGCAATATCGGTCGCATGGTGCTTGATATTTTCCGCCTGAAAGGTGATGAAGCTCGCCATACGCTGCTGGCAACCGGTGCTGCTGCGGGGCTGGCTGCGGCCTTTAACGCGCCGCTGGCGGGTATTTTGTTTATTATCGAAGAGATGCGTCCGCAGTTTCGCTATACGTTAATTTCGATTAAAGCGGTATTTATTGGCGTCATTATGTCGACCATTATGTACCGGATTTTTAATCATGAAGTTGCGTTGATTGACGTCGGTAAACTTTCTGATGCGCCGCTTAATACGCTGTGGCTTTATCTGATCCTCGGTATTATTTTTGGCATTTTCGGCCCTATTTTTAATAAATGGGTGCTGGGGATGCAGGATTTGCTGCACCGTGTGCACGGCGGCAATATTACCAAATGGGTACTGATGGGTGGTGCGATTGGCGGTCTGTGTGGATTGCTGGGGTTTGTGGCACCAGCAACGTCGGGCGGCGGTTTTAACCTGATTCCTATCGCTACCGCGGGGAATTTCAGCATGGGAATGCTGGTGTTTATCTTCGTCGCTCGGGTCATTACCACCTTACTCTGCTTCTCTTCCGGCGCGCCGGGCGGTATTTTTGCCCCGATGCTGGCGCTGGGTACTGTGCTGGGAACCGCTTTCGGAATGGTTGCCGTTGAGCTGTTTCCGCAATATCACCTGGAGGCGGGGACGTTTGCTATTGCCGGAATGGGGGCATTACTGGCGGCATCTATTCGCGCGCCGTTAACGGGGATCATTCTGGTTCTGGAGATGACCGATAACTACCAGCTCATTTTGCCAATGATTATTACCGGTCTTGGCGCAACACTATTAGCGCAATTTACCGGCGGGAAACCGCTATACTCGGCGATTCTTGCGCGCACGCTGGCAAAACAGGAAGCTGAGCAACTGGCGCGAAGCAAGGCTGCATCAGCCAGCGAGAATACTTGAACGAAATACCAGGGTATTAGATAATGGCGATTATTATTGGGTTAGAATTTGCCCAATTGCCGATGTCGTTTGGAGCAAAATATGAGTGATGACGTAGCACTGCCGCTGGAGTTTACCGACGCAGCAGCCAACAAAGTTAAAAGCCTGATCGCTGACGAAGATAACCCGAATCTGAAATTACGCGTGTATATCACCGGTGGCGGTTGCAGCGGCTTCCAGTATGGTTTCACCTTTGATGATCAGGTGAACGAAGGCGATATGACCATCGAAAAACAGGGCGTTGGCCTGGTGGTTGATCCGATGAGCCTGCAATATCTGGTCGGCGGTTCCGTTGATTATACCGAAGGTCTGGAAGGTTCTCGTTTCATCGTGACCAACCCGAACGCGAAAAGCACCTGCGGTTGCGGTTCTTCCTTTAGTATCTAATCTGTTGTTCATGTGCCGGATAAACTATCCGGCACATCTTCTCTCTTCAACGCCCATTCTCATCCAGCGCAAACGTCGGTAGCTTAAGATGCCAACGAATAGCCGCCAGCCGAATCAATAGCGTCACGACCATGCCCATCATACTGGCTGTTTCCAGTGGTACGGAAAATGTGTAATAAGCCGTAGCGTGGACAATACCGCCGATAATACAGGCAGTTGCGTAGATTTCTGTACGTAAAATCATGGGGATTTCGCGGGCCAGTACATCACGAATGATCCCGCCGCCAACGCCAGTAATGACGCCCATACAAACCGCGATTAACGGACCGGCTTCCGCATTAAAGGCTTTATTCACGCCAATGCCGACAAACACCGCCAGACCAACGGCGTCCAGCACCGGCAACATCCATTTTGGTAAGCGTCTTGGCTGGCGCACCAGCACGATGGTCAGCATGCTGGTGACCATTGCAACGACCAGATCGGTGGGATCTTTCACCCAAAATACCGGGCCGTGATCCAGCGCCATGTCGCGAATTGTCCCGCCGCCTACTGCGGTTACCACGCCCAGTACCAGAACACCAAAAGGGTCCATACGCAATTTTCCGGCTAACAAAACGCCGGAGATGGCAAATACCGCTGTGCCGACTATATCCAGCCAATAGACGAGCATTGTTCAATCCCCACTGAGCACCTGAAAAGGTCAGGCGCTAATCTACCTGTGAAAGCGCATTACAGAGCTGTTGTGCAGCGAGGATAATACGTGGGCTTGCACGTTCAAACCAGTCACTCGTGAGAGGAATAACGGGAATTTTGAGCTGTTCACCCCAGTATTGTTTGATTTTAGGAATTTGGTCCGGTCCGCCTGTAATGACAATCGCCTGTGGCGAGCGTGCTAACACCTGTTCGCGGCTAACTTGCGGCCAGGGAACCCGGCTGTCTTTAAAGATGTTTTCTCCGCCACAAACTTCGAGTACCTGGTTCTGAATCGACTCTTTTCCACTGGTAAATGGCGGATTAATGCCGAATTGCAGAAAAACACGTTTTTTAGGTTTATCAGCATATTGCGCTTTCAATTGCGCGTACTGATCCTGCAGGGATTGCGCGGCTTGTTCGGCCTTGTCTGGTTGCGGACTCCAGGGGGCCAGTTGACGTAACGCATTGGCAATTTGTTCAATGCTTGTCGCATCGACCCACATCACTTTTATTCCCAGCGAAGCCAGCTGGTCAACCTGCCGCTCGGCATTACCTCCACGCCAGGCAATCACCAGATCGGGTTTCAGCGCGACAATGCGTTCCAGATTCATCCCCTGCCAGGTGGAAACCTGCTCAATCTTTTGCGCTTGTGGAGGATAGTCGGAATAGCTGCTGACCCCAACCGGCGTGATCCCGGCGGCAAAGGCAAGTTCAGTGTTGGCGGGAGAAAGCGTGATGACGCGCGGCGCGGCGTTGAGCCACAGTGGCGCAAGAAAAGACAGGGCGACCAGCGCCCTGAACAGTGACTTAGCCATGTGCAAGTTTCTGCACCAGTGACTCAACCATCAGGCTGGACTGTTTAGCGGCAACAGCCAGGAACTCATCGAAGCTAAGATGAGACTGTTGATCGGCCACGTCGGAGATGGCGCGTACGACAACAAACGGGACGTTGAAATTGTGGCAGACATGGGCGATTGCCGTCGCTTCCATCTCTACAGCAATGGCCTGTGGGAAGTTGTGGCGGATTTTCGCCAGACCAACAGAACCGTTGATGAAAGCGTCGCCGCTAACAATCAGGCCACGTACAGCGTTAAGATTCAGTTCGGCAATGCAGGCCTCAGCGGCAGCGATCAGTTTATCGTCAGCTTTAAAGCCTGCCGGACAGCCTGGTAACTGACCGTATTCATAACCAAATGCCGTGACATCCGCGTCGTGATAACGTGCTTCGTCCGAGACAACGATATCGCCCACTTTCAGCGTTGGTGCCAGGCCACCGGCAGAACCGGTGTTAATAATCACATCTGGCTTGCAGTGTTCCAACAGCAAAGTGGCACCCAGCGCCGCAGCGACTTTACCGATGCCCGATTTCAGAAGCGCAACCTCGGTTCCATTCAGTTGGCCGGTATAGATTTCGCAACCGCCCAGACTGATAGTTTGACGGTTTTCGATTTTGTCACGCAGCAGCGTAACTTCTTCTTCCATTGCACCAATGATGCCGATTTTCATAGATTTACTCGCGATAAGCCCGATTTGAAGGCATAGTTTACCATGCGCTTACGGGGAAGCGTATTTCTCACGCGGGAGAGGACATGGCACAGATTGATTTCCGAAAAAAAATAAACTGGCATCGTCGTTACCGTTCACCGCAGGGCGTTAAAACCGAACATGAGATCCTGCGGATCTTCGAGAGCGATCGCGGGCGTATCATCAACTCTCCGGCAATTCGTCGTCTGCAACAAAAGACGCAGGTTTTTCCACTGGAGCGCAATGCCGCCGTGCGCACGCGTCTTACCCACTCGATGGAAGTCCAGCAGGTGGGGCGCTACATCGCCAAAGAAATTTTAAGCCGTCTGAAAGAGCTTAAATTGCTGGAAGCATACGGCCTGGATGAACTGACCGGACCTTTTGAAAGCATTGTTGAGATGTCATGCCTGATGCACGATATCGGCAATCCGCCGTTTGGTCATTTTGGCGAAGCAGCGATAAATGACTGGTTTCGCCAACGTTTGCACCCGGAAGATGCCGAAAGCCAGCCTCTGACTGACGATCGCTGCAGCGTGGCGGCACTACGTTTACGGGACGGGGAAGAACCGCTTAACGAGCTGCGGCGCAAGATTCGTCAGGACTTATGTCATTTTGAGGGGAATGCACAAGGCATTCGTCTGGTGCATACATTGATGCGGATGAATCTCACCTGGGCACAGGTTGGCGGTATTTTAAAATATACCCGTCCGGCGTGGTGGCGTGGCGAAACGCCTGAGACACATCACTATTTAATGAAAAAGCCGGGTTATTATCTTTCTGAAGAAGCCTATATTGCCCGGTTGCGTAAAGAACTTAATTTGGCGCTTTACAGTCGTTTTCCATTAACGTGGATTATGGAAGCTGCCGACGATATCTCCTATTGTGTGGCAGACCTTGAAGATGCAGTAGAGAAAAGAATATTTACCGTTGAGCAGCTTTATCATCATTTGCACGAAGCGTGGGGCCAGCATGAGAAAGGTTCGCTCTTTTCGCTGGTGGTTGAAAATGCCTGGGAAAAATCACGCTCAAATAGTTTAAGCCGCAGTACGGAAGATCAGTTTTTTATGTATTTACGGGTAAACACCCTAAATAAACTGGTACCCTACGCGGCACAACGATTTATTGATAATCTGCCTGCGATTTTCGCCGGAACGTTTAATCATGCATTATTGGAAGATGCCAGCGAATGCAGCGATCTTCTTAAGCTATATAAAAATGTCGCTGTAAAACATGTGTTTAGCCATCCAGATGTCGAGCAGCTTGAATTGCAGGGCTATCGGGTCATTAGCGGATTATTAGAGATTTATCGTCCTTTATTAAGCCTGTCGTTATCAGACTTTACTGAACTGGTAGAAAAAGAACGGGTGAAACGTTTCCCTATTGAATCGCGCTTATTCCACAAACTCTCGACGCGCCATCGGCTGGCCTATGTCGAGGCTGTCAGTAAATTACCGTCAGATTCTCCTGAGTTTCCGCTATGGGAATATTATTACCGTTGCCGCCTGTTGCAGGATTATATCAGCGGTATGACCGACCTCTATGCGTGGGATGAATACCGACGTCTGATGGCCGTAGAACAATAACCAGGCTTTTGTAAAGACGAACAATAAATTTTTACCTTTTGCAGAAACTTTAGTTCGGAACTTCGCGCTATAAAACGAATCTGAAGAACACAGCAATTTTGCGTTATCTGTTAATCGAGACTGAAATACATGAAAAAAACCACATTAGCACTGAGTGCACTGGCTCTGAGTTTAGGTTTGGCGTTATCTCCGCTCTCTGCAACGGCGGCTGAGACTTCTTCAGCAACGACAGCCCAGCAGATGCCAAGCCTTGCACCGATGCTCGAAAAGGTGATGCCTTCAGTGGTCAGCATTAACGTAGAAGGTAGCACAACCGTTAATACACCGCGTATGCCGCGTAATTTCCAGCAGTTCTTCGGTGATGATTCTCCGTTCTGCCAGGAAGGTTCTCCGTTCCAGAGCTCTCCGTTCTGCCAGGGGGGCCAGGGCGGTAATGGCGGCGGCCAGCAACAAAAATTCATGGCGCTGGGTTCCGGCGTCATCATTGATGCCGATAAAGGCTATGTCGTCACCAACAACCATGTTGTTGATAACGCGACGGTGATTAAAGTCCAGCTGAGCGATGGTCGTAAGTTCGACGCGAAGATGGTTGGCAAAGATCCGCGCTCTGATATCGCGCTGATCCAAATCCAGAACCCGAAAAACCTGACCGCAATTAAGATGGCGGATTCTGATGCACTGCGCGTGGGTGATTACACCGTAGCGATTGGTAACCCGTTTGGTCTGGGAGAGACGGTAACTTCCGGGATTGTCTCTGCGCTGGGGCGTAGCGGCCTGAATGCCGAAAACTACGAAAACTTCATCCAGACCGATGCAGCGATCAACCGTGGTAACTCCGGTGGTGCGCTGGTTAACCTGAACGGCGAACTGATCGGTATCAACACCGCGATCCTCGCACCGGACGGCGGCAACATCGGTATCGGTTTTGCTATCCCGAGCAACATGGTGAAAAACCTGACCTCGCAGATGGTGGAATACGGCCAGGTGAAACGCGGTGAGCTGGGTATTATGGGGACTGAGCTGAATTCCGAACTGGCGAAAGCGATGAAAGTTGACGCCCAGCGCGGTGCTTTCGTAAGCCAGGTTCTGCCTAATTCCTCCGCTGCAAAAGCGGGCATTAAAGCGGGTGATGTGATCACCTCACTGAACGGTAAGCCAATCAGCAGCTTTGCCGCACTGCGTGCTCAGGTGGGTACTATGCCGGTGGGCAGCAAACTGACCCTGGGCTTGCTGCGCGACGGTAAGCAGGTCAACGTGAATCTGGAACTGCAGCAGAGCAGCCAGAATCAGGTTGATTCCAGCTCCATCTTCAACGGCATTGAAGGCGCTGAGATGAGCAACAAAGGCAAAGATCAGGGCGTGGTAGTGAACAACGTGAAAACGGGCACTCCGGCTGCGCAGATCGGCCTGAAGAAAGGTGATGTGATTATTGGCGCGAACCAGCAGGCAGTGAAAAACATCGCTGAACTGCGTAAAGTGCTCGACAGCAAACCGTCTGTGCTGGCACTGAACATTCAGCGCGGCGACAGCACCATCTACCTGTTAATGCAGTAATCTCCCTCAACCCCTTCCTGAATACGGGAAGGGGTTCTCCTTACAATCTGTGAACTTCGCCACAACTCCATACATCTTCATCATCCTTTGGGCATTTGCACAATGCCGTACGTTACGTACTTCCTTATGCTAAGCCGTGCATAACGGAGGACTTATGGCTGGCTGGCATCTTGATACCAAAATGGCGCAGGATATCGTGGCACGTACCATGCGCATCATCGATACCAATATCAACGTAATGGATGCCCGCGGGCGAATTATCGGCAGCGGCGATCGTGAGCGTATTGGTGAATTGCACGAAGGTGCATTGCTGGTACTTTCACAGGGACGAGTCGTCGATATCGATGACGCGGTAGCACGTCATCTGCACGGTGTGCGGCAGGGGATTAATCTACCGTTACGGCTGGAAGGTGAAATTGTCGGCGTAATTGGCCTGACAGGTGAACCAGAGAACCTGCGTAAATATGGCGAACTGGTCTGCATGACGGCTGAAATGATGCTGGAACAGTCGCGGTTGATGCACCTGTTGGCGCAGGATAGCCGTTTGCGGGAAGAACTGGTGATGAACCTGATTCAGGCTGAGGAGAATACTCCCGCACTTACTGAATGGGCGCAACGGCTGGGGATCGATCTCAATCAACCGCGAGTGGTGGCTATTGTTGAGGTCGACAGCGGTCAGCTTGGCGTGGACAGCGCAATGGCGGAGTTACAACAACTGCAAAATGCGCTGACTACGCCCGAGCGTAATAATCTGGTGGCGATTGTCTCGCTAACCGAAATGGTGGTGTTGAAACCGGCGTTGAACTCTTTTGGGCGCTGGGATGCAGAAGATCATCGTAAGCGAGTTGAACAACTGATTACCCGCATGAAAGAGTACGGCCAGTTGCGTTTTCGCGTTTCGCTGGGCAACTATTTCACCGGTCCTGGCAGTATTGCCCGATCCTATCGTACGGCGAAAACGACGATGGTGGTGGGTAAACAGCGGATGCCAGAAAGTCGCTGCTATTTTTATCAGGATCTGATGTTACCTGTGTTACTCGACAGTTTGCGTGGCGACTGGCAGGCCAATGAACTGGCGCGACCGCTGGCGCGGCTGAAAGCGATGGACAATAATGGCTTGCTGCGACGAACGCTGGCGGCGTGGTTTCGCCACAATGTGCAACCGCTGGCTACGTCAAAGGCGCTGTTTATTCATCGTAATACTCTGGAGTATCGGCTTAATCGTATATCGGAACTGACCGGGCTTGATTTGGGTAATTTTGATGACAGGTTGCTGCTGTATGTGGCGTTGCAGCTGGATGAAGAGCGGTAGGTTATGCGTTAAGGTCGAGGCGGCGCTGGCTCATTCCCCTCAGCCCGAAGGGTAGAGGGGAATGTCCGAGTTAACCGTCAGTTCGGCATTATTTACGCGTTAGTTTTTCCAGATCGGCTTCAATCTCGCTGATCTTATTGGTTACGACTGACTCCAGGTGACGTAAGTCGTCGAGGATCTTACGCTTAAGATCAACTTCGCTGCGGTCACGCTGGCAGATTTGATCAAGCTCATCAATGATATACCGTAGATTCGGGCTGATTTCCTGGACTTCTTTATAACCCTGACCCACACCATCAGCGACGACCGTTTTACGCTGACGCGGATATTTAAACTTAACGCTCTTGGCGAAAAACTCGCCTTTGTCTTTCTGGAAATAGATTTTCAGAATATCGTTGTTGGCTTCCTGCCGGAGGCTGTAACGATCAATTTCTTCAGGATTGGTAATACCCAGACTTTTCAGATTGTCGTACATAGCGTTACCTCAAAATGAGTCAGTAAATTGTGCTTATTTTAGCATTTGGCCTGGCCCGCCCGGCTCGACTGTGATCGCAGAAAGCCTTTTTCTTCCAGACTTCTATCATGGCGTAAAAATCAAAAAATTACCTGCTTTATTGTGGCGATATTCCATGGGATGGATTAACACATTTATCTTCGTTTTGCGAATTACATGACAGTCCGAAACAAGATGAAAAAGTATTTAAAAAAGGGGGGAAGAAGAATGAGTAGGACGAATTATTCTGAGCCAGAAAGCATACGGGCAGCATCATGCTGCCCGTATATGTACTCTTAATCGATGGTACGCAGCAGTTCGTTAATGCCGACTTTGCCGCGAGTTTTCGCGTCAACTTTCTTAACGATAACCGCACAGTAGAGGCTGTATTTGCCATCTTTCGACGGCAGATTACCTGAAACAACCACAGACCCCGCCGGAACGCGACCGTAGTGGATTTCGCCGGTTTCACGGTCGTAAATACGGGTGCTCTGACCAATGTATACGCCCATAGAGATGACGGAACCTTCTTCGACAATCACCCCTTCAACCACTTCGGAGCGTGCGCCAATGAAGCAGTTATCTTCAATAATGGTCGGGTTAGCCTGCAGCGGCTCCAGCACGCCGCCGATGCCCACGCCACCGGAAAGGTGGACGTTTTTACCAATCTGCGCACAAGAACCGACGGTCGCCCAGGTATCAACCATCGTGCCTTCATCAACATATGCGCCGATGTTGACGTAAGACGGCATCAGCACGGTGTTACGGGCAATAAATGCACCCTGACGTACCGCCGCTGGTGGCACAACGCGGAAGCCTTCTTTCTGAAAACGCGCTTCGTCGTAGTCGGCGAATTTCATCGGCACTTTATCGAAGTAGCGGCTTTCTGCCCCTTCGATCACCTGATTATCATTAATACGGAAAGAGAGCAGCACCGCTTTTTTCAACCACTGATGCGTCACCCACTGACCGTCAATTTTTTCCGCTACACGCAGTGCGCCGGAATCCAGCAGGGCGATCACCTGATTTACCGCTTCGCGGGTTACGGTGTCTGCATTGGCTGGCGTGATCTCGGCACGGCGTTCAAAAGCGGTTTCAATAATGTTCTGTAACTGCTGCATTGTTAAACTCTTTTCATATCAGTAAACACATCACCCTTTATCGTTTGGATTGAGGGCCTCTGTCAACCGCTGATGCACTTCCTGCTGCAACTCGTTATTAAGTGCACGCCGGTCAGCGGTGGCAATTATGAATAAATCTTCTACTCGCTCGCCAATGGTTGTAATTCGGGCACCATGAAGCGAAATTCCCAGATCGGCAAAAATTTTCCCGACTCTCGCCAGCAGTCCTGGCTGGTCGAGCGCGATAAGCTCAAGGAACGATTTGCGGTCGGTATGGGTCGGCAAAAACGTTACTTCGGTTTCAACAGTAAAATGGCGTAATTTGGCGGGTTGGCGACGGGGCTGCGGTGGCTGCCAGCTACTTTGCGTCAGTACTTGCTCCAGACCAAACCGAATAACCTCATGACGATCTGCGGACAGCGGGCTGCCATCGGGTTCCAGCACGATAAAGGTATCCATCGCCATACCGTCGCGAGTGGTGAAAATTTGTGCGTCGTGAACACTTAAATTGCGGCGGTCTAATTCGGCACAGACGGCGGCAAACAGATAGGGGCGGTCCGGGCTCCAGATAAAAATCTCGGTGCCTCCACGCGTAGCCTGCGGGCTAAGCAATACCAGCGGTTTGCTTAAATCATGCTGTAATAAATGGCGGGCATGCCAGGCCAGTTGATTTGGGCTATGGCGGACAAAATAGTTAGCACGACAGCGTGACCAAATTTGGTGCAGCGCCTCTTCGTCGATGTTATCCATGCGCAGTAGTGCCAGTGCCTGGAGTTGGTGATGGCGAACCCGTTCGCGCATATCCGGCGTGTTTTGCATTCCGCGTCGTAGCTGCTTTTCGGTGGCAAAATAGAGTTCGCGCAACAGACTTTGCTTCCAGCTATTCCACAGCGTTTCGTTGGTGGCGCAAATGTCAGCCACTGTCAGGCATACCAGATAGCGCAGACGATTTTCCGTTTGAACTTCTTCGGCAAACTGCTTGATGACTTCAGGGTCCTGAATATCGCGGCGTTGTGCTGTCACCGACATCAGCAAGTGCTGGCGAACCAGCCAGGCAACCAGCTGTGTTTCGCGTGAGTTCAGCCCGTGGAGTTCTGCAAAATGCACTACATCCTGAGCACCGAGAATGGAGTGGTCGCCGCCGCGTCCTTTGGCGATATCGTGAAACAGCGCGGCGATGAAAATCAGCTCAGTTGACGGCAGGCGCGGCCAGACGTCCACACACAACGGATGGCGCTGGCGCGTTTCTTCACTGGCAAAACTCTCCAGTTTCAGCATCACGCGGATAGTATGTTCATCCACCGTGTAGGCGTGGAACAGATCAAACTGCATCTGCCCGACGATATGCGACCATTGCGGCATATACGCGCCGAGCACGCTATGGCGATGCATTGGCAATAGCCCGCGCCGCACCGCTCCGGGGTGACGCAGAATGCTCAAAAACAGTTTTCGTGCTTCCGGAATATTACACAGCGGTTGTTGCAGATGGCGACGGGCATGGCGTAACTGGCGCAGCGTGGTGGAGTAAATGCCGGTGATCGCACTGTTGCGCACCATGGTGTAGAACATACGCAAGATGGCTTCCGGCTGGCGCATAAATAGTGTTTCATCACGCAGGTCGATTAGCGTACCGCGTAGCTGAAACTCATCGTCGATTGGACGTGGTTTTTCGTCGGCGGGAAGGGCGAGGATGGCTTCATCGAACAGTTGCAGCAGCATCTGGTTGAGTTCACTGACGCGGCGTGTAACGCGGAAGTAATCCTTCATCATCCGCTCGACCGGTTCGTTGCCTTCACCACTGTAATTCAGACGCTGAGCGACGCTAAGTTGGCGATCGAATAACAGACGATTATCGTAACGGCTGACGACCAGATGCAGGGCAAAGCGAATACGCCACAGTATATGCAGACATTCGTTTAATTCCGCCCGCTCCGCTGAGGTTAAGAAGCCAAACCCGACCATTTCATCCAGCGATGTTGCGCCAAAATGACGGCGGGCCACCCATTGCAGAGTGTGAATATCGCGCAAGCCGCCAGGGCTACTTTTGATGTCTGGTTCAAGGTTGTAGCTGGTGCCATGGTAACGCTGATGGCGCTGGTTCTGTTCTTCAACTTTCGCCGCGTAGAACTTGTCGGAAGGCCAGAATCCTTCGCTAAAAATATGTTTTTGCAGTTCGAGGAAGAGCGCAACATCGCCAATTAATAAGCGGGATTCGATTAAATTGGTGGCGACGGTTAAATCCGATAACCCTTCCAGCATGCACTCTTCAAGCGTGCGCACACTATGACCGACTTCCAGCTTTACATCCCAGAGCAGCGTTAACAGCTCGCCCACTTTTTGCGCCTGATCGTCCGGGAGCTTTTTACGGCTTAAAATCAGTAAATCGATGTCAGAAAGTGGATGCAGCTCGCCACGACCGTAGCCACCGACGGCGACCAATGCCAGGTCGGCAATCTGGCTGAATCCCGCTTCAATCCATAATCGTTGCAGGAGCTGGTCGATAAACTCGGTGCGCGCCTCAATCAACTGTTCTGCAGAGATCCCATTGTCAAAGGCATCACCCAGCCAACGCTGGAAAGTATCGATATGGGCTTTTATCCCACCGACGGTTAATTCATCACGGGGCCAGACGCATGGATTTTGCGGTTGACCGGGCAGGGTGGGGAGAGCGGTGTTTGCGTACTGTTCTGGAAGGGTATTCATTGTGCGCCACCCATAAGATTAAATTATCGCATTAAAAAAGCCGGCATTCGCCGGCTTCATCTTATTCGTCGTGCGAGATTATCGCCGGGATGGTGTCATCCTTGCGTAGCGTCAAAATTTCGCAGCCGTTATCAGTCACCACAATAGTATGCTCATATTGTGCAGACAAGCTGCGATCTTTGGTTTTTACCGTCCAGCCATCTTTCATGGTGCGGATCTCTTTTTTACCCGCGTTGACCATTGGCTCAATGGTGAACGTCATCCCAGGTTTCAGTACGACGTTGGTTTCACGGGAGTCATAGTGCAGCACCTGCGGTTCTTCATGGAAGCCGCGACCAATACCGTGTCCACAATATTCACGAACGACGGAGAAGCCTTCTGCTTCGACAAACTTCTGAATCGCCGCACCGATTTCGCGCAGGTTAATGCCTGGTTTGACCATGCGCAGCGCCAGGTACAGGCTTTCTTGCGTGATGCGGCACAGACGTTCGCCCATGATGGTCGGCTTACCGACGATAAACATTTTCGAGGTATCGCCGTGGAAACCATCTTTGATTACGGTGACATCAATGTTAACGATATCGCCATCTTTCAGCAGCTTAGCATCGTCCGGGATACCGTGGCACACCACTTCATTAATAGAGATGCAAACGGATTTCGGATAGCCGTGATAGCCGAGGCAGGCAGAAACCGCGTGTTGTTCATTAACAATGTAATCATTACAGATGCGATCCAGCTCGCCGGTGCTGACGCCCGGTTTAACATACGGTTCGATCATCTCCAGCACTTCGGCAGCCAGTCGGCCAGCGACGCGCATTTTTTCGATATCTTCTGGGGTCTTGATTGAGATAGCCATTAATTCTGTCCATCAGCGTCGGTGATACCGACAATATATATGTAAGTGCCGTCAATGGTATCACACCCGGGCAAATTGAGAATCATTCTGAATTTCGCCAAACGTGCCACTGAAGGTTTTCTATAATAGAAAATTCGACATCTGATGCTGTACACAGCGCCAACAATTATTGGTGTCCATGACGTATTTGTGGTATAAAGCGCGCCGGACTTCCGATCCATTTCGTATACACAGACTGGACGGAAGCGACAATCTCACTTTGTGTAACAACACACACGTATCGGCACATATTCCGGGGTGCCCTTTGGGGTCGGTAATATGGGATACGTGGAGGCATAACCCCAACTTTTATATAGAGGTTTTAATCATGGCAACTGTTTCCATGCGCGACATGCTCAAGGCTGGTGTTCACTTCGGTCACCAGACCCGTTACTGGAACCCGAAAATGAAGCCGTTCATCTTCGGTGCGCGTAACAAAGTTCACATCATCAACCTTGAGAAAACTGTACCGATGTTCAACGAAGCTCTGGCTGAACTGAACAAGATTGCTTCTCGCAAAGGTAAAATCCTTTTCGTTGGTACTAAACGCGCTGCAAGCGAAGCGGTGAAAGACGCTGCTCTGAGCTGCGACCAGTTCTTCGTGAACCATCGCTGGCTGGGCGGTATGCTGACTAACTGGAAAACCGTTCGTCAGTCCATCAAACGTCTGAAAGACCTGGAAACTCAGTCTCAGGACGGTACTTTCGAAAAGCTGACCAAGAAAGAAGCGCTGATGCGCACTCGTGAGCTGGAGAAACTGGAAAACAGCCTGGGCGGTATCAAAGACATGGGCGGTCTGCCGGACGCTCTGTTTGTAATCGATGCTGACCACGAACACATTGCTATCAAAGAAGCAAACAACCTGGGTATTCCGGTATTTGCTATCGTTGATACCAACTCTGATCCGGACGGTGTTGACTTCGTTATCCCGGGTAACGACGACGCAATCCGTGCTGTGACCCTGTACCTGGGCGCTGTTGCTGCAACCGTACGTGAAGGCCGTTCTCAGGATCTGGCTTCCCAGGCGGAAGAAAGCTTCGTAGAAGCTGAGTAATAAGGCTTGATAACTCCCCCAAAATAGTTCGAGTTGCAGAAAGGCGGCAAGCTCGAGAATTCCCGGGAGCTTACATCAGTAAGTGACCGGGATGAGCGAGCGAAGATAACGCATCTGCGGCGCGAAATATGAAGGGGGAGAGCCCTTATAGACCAGGTAGTACACGTTTGGTTAGGGGGCCTGCATATGGCCCCCTTTTTCACTTTTATATCTGTGCGGTTTAATGCCGGGCAGATCACATCTCCGAGGATTTTAGAATGGCTGAAATTACCGCATCCCTGGTAAAAGAGCTGCGTGAGCGTACTGGCGCAGGCATGATGGATTGCAAAAAAGCACTGACTGAAGCTAACGGCGACATCGAGCTGGCAATCGAAAACATGCGTAAGTCCGGTGCTATTAAAGCAGCGAAAAAAGCAGGCAACGTTGCTGCTGACGGCGTGATCAAAACCAAAATCGACGGCAACTACGGCATCATTCTGGAAGTTAACTGCCAGACTGACTTCGTTGCAAAAGACGCTGGTTTCCAGGCGTTCGCAGACAAAGTTCTGGACGCAGCTGTTGCTGGCAAAATCACTGACGTTGAAGTTCTGAAAGCACAGTTCGAAGAAGAACGTGTTGCGCTGGTAGCGAAAATTGGTGAAAACATCAACATTCGCCGCGTTGCTGCGCTGGAAGGCGACGTTCTGGGTTCTTATCAGCACGGTGCGCGTATCGGCGTTCTGGTTGCTGCTAAAGGCGCTGACGAAGAGCTGGTTAAACACATCGCTATGCACGTTGCTGCAAGCAAGCCAGAATTCATCAAACCAGAAGACGTATCCGCTGAAGTGGTAGAAAAAGAATACCAGGTACAGCTGGATATCGCGATGCAGTCTGGTAAGCCGAAAGAAATCGCAGAGAAAATGGTTGAAGGCCGCATGAAGAAATTCACCGGCGAAGTTTCTCTGACCGGTCAGCCGTTCGTTATGGAACCAAGCAAAACTGTTGGTCAGCTGCTGAAAGAGCATAACGCTGAAGTGACTGGCTTCATCCGCTTCGAAGTGGGTGAAGGCATCGAGAAAGTTGAGACTGACTTTGCAGCAGAAGTTGCTGCGATGTCCAAGCAGTCTTAATTATCAAAAAGGAGCCGCCTGAGGGCGGCTTCTTTTTGTGCCCATCTTGTAAATTCAGCTAACCCTTGTGGGGCTGCGCTGAAAAGCGACGTACAATGTCGCTAGTATTAATTCATTTCAATCGTTGACAGTCTCAGGAAAGAAACATGGCTACCAATGCAAAACCCGTCTATAAACGCATTCTGCTTAAGTTGAGTGGCGAAGCTCTGCAGGGCACTGAAGGCTTCGGTATTGATGCAAGCATACTGGATCGTATGGCTCAGGAAATCAAAGAACTGGTTGAACTGGGTATTCAGGTTGGTGTGGTGATTGGTGGGGGTAACCTGTTCCGTGGCGCTGGTCTGGCGAAAGCGGGTATGAACCGCGTTGTGGGCGACCACATGGGGATGCTGGCGACCGTAATGAACGGCCTGGCAATGCGTGATGCACTGCACCGCGCCTATGTGAACGCTCGTCTGATGTCCGCTATTCCATTGAATGGCGTGTGCGACAGCTACAGCTGGGCAGAAGCTATCAGCCTGTTGCGCAACAACCGTGTGGTGATCCTCTCCGCCGGTACAGGTAACCCGTTCTTTACCACCGACTCAGCAGCTTGCCTGCGTGGTATCGAAATTGAAGCCGATGTGGTGCTGAAAGCAACCAAAGTTGACGGCGTGTTTACCGCTGATCCGGCGAAAGATCCAACCGCAACCATGTACGAGCAACTGACTTACAGCGAAGTGCTGGAAAAAGAGCTGAAAGTCATGGACCTGGCGGCCTTCACGCTGGCTCGTGACCATAAATTACCGATTCGTGTTTTCAATATGAACAAACCGGGTGCGCTGCGCCGTGTGGTAATGGGTGAAAAAGAAGGGACTTTAATCACGGAATAATTCCCGTGATGGATAAATAAGGGTAAGATTCCGCGTAAGTATCGCGGGGGCGTAAGTCTGGTTATAAGGCGTTATTGTTGCAGGCAGTTTGGTCACGGCCAGCGCGCAGCAACCGGAGCGTACAAAAGTACGTGAGGATGGCGAGCACTGCTCGGGGCCAAAATGGCAAATAAAATAGCCTAATAATCCAGACGATTACCCGTAATATGTTTAATCAGGGCTATACTTAGCACACTTCCACTGTGTGTGACTGTCTGGTCTGACTGAGACAAGTTTTCAAGGATTCGTAACGTGATTAGCGATATCAGAAAAGATGCTGAAGTACGCATGGACAAATGCGTAGAAGCGTTCAAAACCCAAATCAGCAAAATACGCACGGGTCGTGCTTCTCCCAGCCTGCTGGATGGCATTGTCGTGGAATATTACGGCACGCCGACGCCGCTGCGTCAGCTGGCAAGCGTAACGGTAGAAGATTCCCGTACTCTGAAAATCAACGTGTTTGATCGTTCAATGTCTCCGGCCGTTGAAAAAGCGATTATGGCGTCCGATCTTGGCCTGAACCCGAACTCTGCGGGTAGCGACATCCGTGTTCCGCTGCCGCCGCTGACGGAAGAACGTCGTAAAGATCTGACCAAAATCGTTCGTGGTGAAGCAGAACAAGCGCGTGTTGCAGTACGTAACGTGCGTCGTGACGCGAACGACAAAGTGAAAGCACTGTTGAAAGATAAAGAGATCAGCGAAGACGACGATCGCCGTTCTCAGGACGATGTACAGAAACTGACTGATGCTGCAATCAAGAAAATTGAAGCGGCGCTGGCAGACAAAGAAGCAGAACTGATGCAGTTCTGATTTCTTGAACGACAAAAACGCCGCTCAGTAGATCCTTGCGGATCGGCTGGCGGCGTTTTGCTTTTTATTCTGTCTCAACTCTGGATGTTTCATGAAGCAACTCACCATTCTGGGCTCGACCGGCTCGATTGGTTGCAGCACGCTGGACGTGGTGCGCCATAATCCCGAACACTTCCGCGTAGTTGCGCTGGTGGCAGGCAAAAATGTCACTCGCATGGTAGAACAGTGCCTGGAATTCTCTCCCCGCTATGCCGTAATGGACGATGAAGCGAGTGCGAAACTTCTTAAAACGATGCTACAGCAACAGGGTAGCCGCACCGAAGTCTTAAGTGGGCAACAAGCCGCTTGCGATATGGCAGCGCTTGAGGATGTTGATCAGGTGATGGCAGCCATTGTTGGCGCTGCTGGGCTGTTACCTACGCTTGCTGCGATCCGCGCGGGTAAAACCATTTTGCTGGCCAATAAAGAATCACTGGTTACCTGCGGACGTCTGTTTATGGACGCCGTAAAGCAGAGCAAAGCGCAATTGTTACCGGTCGATAGCGAACATAACGCCATTTTTCAGAGTTTACCGCAACCTATCCAGCATAATCTGGGATACGCTGACCTTGAGCAAAATGGCGTGGTGTCCATTTTACTTACCGGGTCTGGTGGCCCTTTCCGTGAGACGCCATTGCGCGATTTGGCAACAATGACGCCGGATCAAGCCTGCCGTCATCCGAACTGGTCGATGGGGCGTAAAATTTCTGTCGATTCGGCTACCATGATGAACAAAGGTCTGGAATACATTGAAGCGCGTTGGCTGTTTAACGCCAGCGCCAGCCAGATGGAAGTGCTGATTCACCCGCAGTCAGTGATTCACTCAATGGTGCGCTATCAGGACGGCAGTGTTCTGGCGCAGCTGGGGGAACCGGATATGCGTACGCCAATTGCCCACACCATGGCATGGCCGAATCGCGTGAACTCTGGCGTGAAGCCGCTCGATTTTTGCAAACTAAGTGCGTTGACATTTGCCGCACCGGATTATGATCGTTATCCATGCCTGAAACTGGCGATGGAGGCGTTCGAACAAGGTCAGGCAGCGACGACAGCATTGAATGCCGCAAACGAAATCACCGTTGCTGCTTTTCTTGCGCAACAAATCCGCTTTACGGATATCGCTGCGTTGAATTTATCCGTACTGGAAAAAATGGATATGCGCGAACCACAATGTGTGGACGATGTGTTATCTGTTGATGCGAACGCGCGTGAAGTCGCCAGAAAAGAGGTGATGCGTCTCGCAAGCTGAGGATAATCCGGCTACAGAGAGTCGCGCTATTTGTTAGCGTAGGGCTTCAGTGATATAGTCTGCGCCATCTGATCGTAAGTAGTTGGCTTTATAAGGTCAGGTATGCCGTGGTTTTACACGGCTTTTTTTTGTATAGGCTTCAGTATTCCTGAGTACCGTAAACCCTGTCAGGGAATAAAAAACGCGTGATGTTGTCTGCTACTCAACCACTTAGCGAAAAATTGCCAGCGCATGGCTGCCGTCATGTTGCGATCATTATGGACGGCAATGGTCGCTGGGCAAAAAAGCAAGGGAAGATTCGTGCCTTTGGGCATAAAGCCGGGGCAAAATCCGTCCGCCGGGCTGTCTCTTTTGCGGCCAACAACGGTATTGAGGCGTTAACGCTGTATGCCTTTAGTAGTGAAAACTGGAACCGACCAGCGCAGGAAGTCAGTGCGTTAATGGAACTGTTTGTGTGGGCGCTCGATAGCGAAGTAAAAAGTCTGCACCGACATAACGTGCGTCTGCGTATTATTGGCGATACCAGTCGCTTTAACTCGCGTTTGCAAGAACGTATTCGTAAATCTGAAGCGCTAACAGCCGGGAATACCGGTCTGACGCTGAATATTGCGGCGAACTACGGTGGACGTTGGGATATAGTCCAGGGAGTCAGGCAACTGGCTGAAAAGGTGCAGCAAGGAAACCTGCAACCAGATCAGATAGATGAAGAGATGCTAAACCAGCATGTCTGTATGCATGAACTGGCCCCTGTAGATTTAGTAATTAGGACTGGGGGGGAGCATCGCATTAGTAACTTTTTGCTTTGGCAAATTGCCTATGCCGAACTTTACTTTACAGATGTTCTCTGGCCCGATTTCGATGAACAAGACTTTGAAGGGGCGTTAAATGCCTTTGCTAATCGAGAGCGTCGTTTCGGCGGCACCGAGCCCGGTGATGAAACAGCCTGATGGGGGTCGCTTTTGCTGAAGTATCGCCTGATATCTGCTTTTGTGTTAATACCCGTCGTCATCGCGGCGTTGTTTCTGTTGCCGCCGGTGGGGTTCGCCATCGTAACGCTGGTGGTCTGCATGCTGGCAGCGTGGGAATGGGGACAGCTTAGCGGTTTTACCACTCGTTCGCAGCGAGTATGGTTGGCGGTGTTATGCGGGTTATTGTTGGCGCTGATGCTTTTTCTGTTGCCGGAATATCACCGAAATATTCATCAACCGCTGGTTGAAATCTCACTTTGGGCTTCGCTGGGTTGGTGGATTGTCGCGCTATTGCTGGTGCTGTTTTACCCAGGTTCCGCAGCAATCTGGCGTAACTCTAAAACATTGCGCCTTATTTTTGGCGTGCTAACCATTGTTCCCTTCTTCTGGGGCATGCTGGCGTTACGGGCCTGGCACTATGACGAGAATCATTACAGTGGCGCAATATGGCTGCTCTATGTCATGATCCTGGTATGGGGCGCTGACTCCGGCGCATATATGTTTGGCAAATTGTTTGGTAAACATAAGCTGGCACCGAAGGTTTCTCCGGGTAAAACCTGGCAAGGCTTTATAGGTGGACTAGCGACCGCAGCGGTAATTTCATGGGGTTATGGCATGTGGGCGAATCTCGACGTCGCTCCCGTCACCTTACTCATTTGCTCTATTGTCGCAGCGTTAGCCTCAGTGCTCGGCGATCTGACCGAGAGTATGTTTAAGCGTGAAGCAGGAATTAAGGACAGCGGTCATTTAATTCCAGGACACGGTGGTATTTTAGATCGTATTGATAGCCTGACGGCTGCGGTACCGGTCTTTGCTTGCTTGTTGTTACTGGTATTCAGGACGCTTTAACGGAAGGTAATATGCTGAGTTTTCTCTGGGATTTGGCTTCGTTCATCGTTGCACTGGGTGTACTTATCACCGTGCATGAATTTGGTCATTTCTGGGTTGCCCGGCGTTGTGGTGTTCGCGTTGAGCGTTTCTCAATAGGGTTTGGTAAGGCGCTCTGGCGGCGAACTGATAAGCTCGGCACCGAATATGTTATCGCCCTGATCCCGCTGGGCGGTTATGTCAAAATGCTGGATGAGCGCGCAGAACCGGTCGTTCCGGAACTCCGCCACCATGCCTTCAATAATAAATCTGTTGGCCAACGAGCGGCGATTATTGCCGCAGGTCCGGTTGCAAACTTCATTTTTGCTATCTTAGCCTACTGGCTGGTTTTTATTATTGGTGTGCCTGGCGTACGTCCGGTGGTTGGTGAAATAGCAGCCAATTCGATAGCTGCGGAAGCACAAATTGCACCAGGTACGGAACTAAAAGCCGTAGATGGTATCGAAACGCCTGATTGGGATGCCGTGCGTTTGCAGTTGGTCGATAAAATTGGCGATGAAAGCACCACCATTACAGTAGCGCCATTTGGCAGCGACCAACGGCGGGATGTAAAGCTCGATTTACGTCACTGGGCGTTTGAGCCTGATAAAGAAGATCCGGTATCTTCGCTGGGGATTCGTCCTCGTGGGCCGCAAATTGAACCTGTACTGGAAAATGTGCAGCCAAACTCGGCGGCAAGCAAGGCAGGTTTGCAAGCAGGCGACAGGATCGTTAAAGTCGATGGTCAGCCCTTAACGCAGTGGGTGACCTTTGTGATGCTTGTCCGGGATAACCCGGGTAAATCCTTAGCGTTAGAAATCGAAAGGCAGGGGAGTCCCTTGTCTTTGACATTAATCCCGGAGAGTAAACCGGGTAATGGTAAAGCGATTGGTTTTGTCGGTATTGAGCCGAAAGTCATTCCTTTGCCAGATGAGTATAAAGTTGTACGCCAGTATGGGCCGTTCAACGCCATCGTCGAAGCCACGGACAAAACGTGGCAGCTGATGAAGCTGACGGTCAGTATGCTGGGAAAATTGATCACCGGTGATGTGAAACTGAACAACCTCAGTGGGCCGATCTCTATCGCCAAGGGGGCTGGGATGACAGCGGAACTCGGGGTAGTTTATTACCTGCCGTTTCTTGCGCTTATTAGCGTGAACTTAGGGATAATTAACCTGTTTCCGTTGCCCGTACTAGACGGGGGGCATCTGCTGTTCCTTGCGATCGAAAAGATCAAGGGCGGACCGGTATCCGAGCGGGTTCAAGACTTTTGTTATCGCATTGGCTCGATTCTGCTGGTGCTGTTAATGGGGCTTGCACTTTTCAATGATTTCTCTCGGTTATGAGAGTTAGTTAGGAAGAACGCATAATAACGATGGCGATGAAAAAGTTGCTCATAGCGTCGCTGCTGTTTAGCAGCGCCACCGTATACGGTGCTGAAGGGTTCGTAGTGAAAGATATTCATTTCGAAGGCCTTCAGCGTGTCGCCGTTGGTGCGGCCCTCCTCAGTATGCCGGTGCGCACAGGCGACACGGTTAATGATGAAGATATCAGTAATACCATTCGCGCTCTGTTTGCTACCGGCAACTTTGAGGATGTTCGCGTCCTTCGTGATGGTGATACCCTTCTGGTTCAGGTAAAAGAACGTCCGACCATTGCCAGCATTACTTTCTCCGGTAACAAATCGGTGAAAGATGACATGCTGAAGCAAAACCTCGAGGCTTCTGGTGTGCGTGTGGGCGAATCCCTCGATCGCACCACCATTGCCGATATCGAGAAAGGTCTGGAAGACTTCTACTACAGCGTCGGTAAATATAGCGCCAGCGTAAAAGCTGTCGTGACCCCGCTGCCGCGCAACCGTGTTGACCTAAAACTGGTGTTCCAGGAAGGTGTGTCAGCTGAAATCCAGCAAATTAACATTGTTGGTAACCATGCTTTCACCACCGACGAACTGATCTCTCATTTCCAACTGCGTGACGAAGTGCCGTGGTGGAACGTGGTAGGCGATCGTAAATACCAGAAACAGAAACTGGCGGGCGACCTTGAAACCCTGCGCAGCTACTATCTGGATCGCGGTTATGCCCGTTTCAACATCGACTCTACCCAGGTCAGTCTGACGCCAGATAAAAAAGGTATTTACGTCACGGTGAACATTACCGAAGGCGATCAGTACAAGCTTTCTGGCGTTGAAGTGAGCGGCAACCTTGCCGGGCACTCCGCTGAAATTGAGCAGCTGACTAAGATCGAGCCGGGCGAGCTGTATAACGGCACCAAAGTGACCAAGATGGAAGATGACATCAAAAAGCTTCTCGGTCGCTATGGTTATGCCTATCCGCGCGTACAGTCGATGCCTGAAATTAACGATGCCGACAAAACCGTTAAATTACGCGTGAACGTTGATGCGGGTAACCGTTTCTACGTGCGTAAGATCCGTTTTGAAGGTAACGATACCTCGAAAGATGCCGTCCTGCGTCGCGAAATGCGTCAGATGGAAGGTGCATGGCTGGGAAGCGATCTGGTCGATCAGGGTAAGGAGCGTCTGAATCGTCTGGGCTTCTTTGAAACTGTCGATACCGATACCCAACGTGTTCCGGGTAGCCCGGACCAGGTAGATGTCGTCTACAAGGTAAAAGAGCGCAACACCGGTAGCTTCAACTTCGGGATTGGTTACGGTACTGAAAGTGGCGTGAGCTTCCAGGCTGGTGTGCAGCAGGATAACTGGTTAGGTACAGGTTATGCTGTTGGTATCAACGGGACCAAAAACGATTACCAGACCTATGCTGAACTGTCGGTAACCAACCCGTACTTCACTGTAGATGGTGTAAGCCTCGGTGGTCGTCTCTTCTATAATGACTTCCAGGCAGATGACGCCGACCTGTCCGACTATACCAACAAGAGTTATGGTACAGACGTGACGTTGGGCTTCCCGATCAACGAATATAACTCGCTGCGTGCAGGTCTGGGTTATGTACATAACTCCCTGTCCAACATGCAGCCTCAGGTTGCGATGTGGCGTTATCTGTACTCTATGGGTGAACATCCGAGCACCTCTGATCAGGATAATAGCTTCAAAACGGACGACTTCACGTTCAACTATGGTTGGACCTATAACAAGCTTGACCGTGGTTACTTCCCGACAGATGGTTCACGTGTCAACCTGACCGGTAAAGTGACCATTCCTGGATCGGATAACGAATACTACAAAGTGACGTTAGACACGGCGACTTATGTGCCGATCGATGACGATCACAAATGGGTTGTTCTGGGGCGTACCCGCTGGGGTTATGGTGATGGTTTAGGCGGCAAAGAGATGCCGTTCTACGAGAACTTCTATGCCGGTGGTTCCAGCACCGTGCGTGGCTTCCAGTCCAATACAATTGGTCCGAAAGCAGTTTACTTCCCGCATCAGGCCAGTAATTATGATCCGGACTATGATTACGAATGTGCGACTCAGGACGGCGCGAAAGACCTGTGTAAATCGGATGATGCTGTAGGCGGTAACGCCATGGCGGTTGCCAGCCTCGAGTTCATCACCCCGACGCCGTTTATTAGCGATAAGTATGCTAACTCGGTTCGTACTTCCTTCTTCTGGGATATGGGTACCGTTTGGGATACAAACTGGGATTCCAGCCAATATTCTGGATATCCGGACTATAGTGATCCAAGCAATATCCGTATGTCTGCGGGTATCGCATTACAATGGATGTCCCCATTGGGGCCGTTGGTGTTCTCCTACGCCCAGCCGTTCAAAAAGTACGATGGAGACAAGGCAGAACAGTTCCAGTTTAACATCGGTAAAACCTGGTAAGTGTTCTCCACAAAGGAATGTAGTGGTAGTGTAGCGATGACTTTAGGCGATCAATATAAGATCGCCGGGCCACGCAAAGAACTGCACCCTCCGGTGCAAATGGGATGGTAAGGAGTTTATTGTGAAAAAGTGGTTATTAGCTGCAGGTCTCGGTTTAGCACTGGCAACTTCTGCTCAGGCGGCTGACAAAATTGCAATCGTCAACATGGGCAGCCTGTTCCAGCAGGTAGCGCAGAAAACCGGTGTTTCTAACACGCTGGAAAATGAGTTCAAAGGCCGTGCCAGCGAACTGCAGCGTATGGAAACCGATCTGCAGGCTAAAATGAAAAAGCTGCAGTCCATGAAAGCGGGCAGCGATCGCACTAAGCTGGAAAAAGACGTGATGGCTCAGCGCCAGACTTTTGCTCAGAAAGCGCAGGCTTTTGAGCAGGATCGCGCACGTCGTTCCAACGAAGAACGCGGCAAACTGGTTACTCGTATCCAGACTGCTGTGAAATCCGTTGCCAACAGCCAGGATATCGATCTGGTTGTTGATGCAAACGCCGTTGCTTACAACAGCAGCGATGTAAAAGACATCACTGCCGACGTACTGAAACAGGTTAAATAAGTAATGCCTTCAATTCGACTGGCTGATTTAGCGCAGCAGTTGGATGCAGAACTACACGGTGATGGCGATATCGTCATCACCGGCGTTGCGTCCATGCAATCTGCACAAACAGGTCACATTACGTTCATGGTTAACCCAAAATACCGTGAGCATTTAGGCTTGTGCCAGGCGTCCGCGGTTGTCATGACCCAGGACGATCTTCCTTTCGCGAAAAGTGCCGCGCTGGTAGTGAAGAATCCCTACCTGACTTACGCGCGCATGGCGCAAATTTTAGATACCACGCCGCAGCCCGCGCAGAACATTGCACCCAGTGCGGTGATCGACGCGACGGCGAAGCTGGGTAACAACGTATCGATTGGCGCTAACGCGGTGATTGAGTCCGGCGTTGAACTGGGCGATAACGTGATTATCGGTGCCGGTTGCTTCGTAGGTAAAAACAGCAAAATCGGTGCAGGTTCGCGTCTCTGGGCGAACGTAACCATTTACCATGAGATCCAGATCGGTCAGAATTGCCTGATCCAGTCCGGAACAGTGGTAGGCGCAGACGGCTTTGGTTATGCCAACGATCGTGGTAACTGGGTGAAGATCCCACAGATTGGTCGCGTAATTATTGGCGATCGCGTGGAGATCGGTGCCTGCACAACCATCGATCGCGGCGCGCTGGATGACACTATTATTGGCAATGGCGTGATCATTGATAACCAGTGCCAGATTGCACATAACGTCGTGATTGGCGACAATACGGCGGTTGCCGGTGGCGTCATTATGGCGGGCAGCCTGAAAATTGGTCGTTACTGCATGATCGGCGGAGCCAGCGTAATCAACGGGCATATGGAAATATGCGACAAAGTGACGGTTACGGGCATGGGTATGGTGATGCGTCCCATCACTGAACCAGGCGTCTATTCCTCAGGCATTCCGCTGCAACCCAACAAAGTCTGGCGCAAAACCGCTGCACTGGTGATGAACATTGATGACATGAGCAAGCGTCTGAAATCGCTTGAGCGCAAGGTTAATCAACAAGACTAACGTTCCATCTTTTGTTCGCCAAACTTTACGGCCTGTCTCATTCTTACGATTGCGGCAGGCCGTGTTATTATTGTCGTTTCTTATATTTTGACAGGAAGAGTATCTTGACTACTAACACTCATACTCTGCAGATTGAAGAGATTTTAGAACTTCTGCCGCACCGTTTCCCTTTCTTACTGGTGGATCGCGTGCTGGATTTTGAAGAAGGTCGTTTCCTGCGCGCAGTAAAAAATGTCTCTGTCAATGAGCCATTCTTCCAGGGCCATTTCCCTGGAAAACCGATTTTCCCGGGTGTGCTGATTCTGGAAGCAATGGCACAGGCAACAGGTATTCTGGCGTTTAAAAGCGTAGGAAAACTGGAACCGGGTGAGCTGTACTATTTCGCTGGTATTGACGAAGCGCGCTTCAAGCGCCCGGTCGTGCCTGGCGATCAAATGATCATGGAAGTCACTTTCGAAAAAACGCGCCGCGGCCTGACCCGTTTTAAAGGGGTTGCTCTGGTCGACGGTAAAGTAGTTTGCGAAGCAACGATGATGTGTGCTCGTAGCCGGGAGGCCTGATACGTGATTGATAAATCCGCCTTTGTGCATCCAACCGCCATTGTGGAAGAGGGCGCGTCAATTGGCGCGAACGCACACATTGGTCCTTTTTGTATCGTTGGACCCCATGTCGAAATTGGTGAGGGTACCGTACTGAAATCTCACGTTGTCGTGAATGGTCATACTAAAATTGGCCGCGATAATGAGATTTATCAGTTCGCCTCCATCGGCGAAGTTAACCAGGATCTGAAATATGCTGGCGAACCGACCCGTGTGGAAATCGGCGATCGTAACCGCATTCGCGAAAGCGTCACCATTCATCGTGGCACAGTCCAGGGCGGTGGATTGACGAAGGTGGGCAGCGACAACTTACTGATGATCAACGCGCACATTGCGCACGATTGTACGGTAGGTAACCGCTGTATTCTCGCCAACAACGCAACGCTGGCGGGTCACGTATCGGTTGACGACTTCGCGATCATCGGCGGCATGACCGCAGTCCATCAGTTCTGCATCATTGGTGCGCACGTGATGGTTGGCGGCTGCTCCGGTGTGGCGCAGGACGTCCCTCCTTATGTCATTGCGCAGGGTAACCACGCAACGCCGTTCGGTGTCAATATCGAAGGGCTGAAGCGCCGCGGATTCAGCCGTGAGGCGATTACCGCTATCCGCAATGCGTATAAGCTGATTTATCGTAGCGGTAAAACGCTCGATGAAGTGAAACCGGAAATTGCTGAACTGGCGGAAACATATCCGGAAGTGAAAGCCTTTACCGATTTCTTTGCACGCTCAACGCGCGGTCTGATTCGTTAATGACTGAACAGCGTCCATTAACGATTGCCCTGGTCGCCGGAGAAACCTCCGGCGATATCCTGGGGGCCGGTTTAATCCGCGCTCTGAAAGAACGTGTGCCCAACGCCCGCTTTGTTGGTGTTGCCGGGCCACGAATGCAGGCTGAAGGCTGCGAAGCCTGGTACGAAATGGAAGAACTGGCGGTGATGGGCATTGTTGAAGTGCTCGGTCGTCTGCGTCGCTTACTGCATATTCGTGCCGATCTGACAAAGCGTTTTGGCGAACTGAAGCCAGATATTTTTGTTGGTATTGATGCGCCTGACTTCAATATTACTCTTGAAGGTAACCTCAAAAAGCAGGGTATCAAAACCATTCATTACGTCAGTCCATCCGTCTGGGCGTGGCGACAGAAACGCGTTTTCAAAATAGGCAGAGCCACCGATCTGGTGCTCGCATTTCTGCCTTTCGAAAAAGCGTTTTATGACAAATACAATGTACCGTGCCGCTTTATCGGTCATACCATGGCTGATGCCATGCCGTTAGATCCAGATAAAAATGCCGCCCGTGATGTGCTGGGGATCCCTCACGATGCCCACTGCCTGGCGTTGCTACCAGGGAGCCGTGGTGCAGAAGTTGAAATGCTTAGTGCCGATTTCCTGAAAACGGCCCAGCTTTTGCGCCAGACATATCCGGATCTCGAAATCGTGGTGCCACTGGTGAATGCCAAACGCCGCGAGCAGTTTGAACGCATCAAAGCTGAAGTCGCGCCAGACCTTTCAGTTCATTTGCTGGATGGGATGGGCCGTGAGGCGATGGTCGCCAGCGATGCGGCGCTACTGGCGTCGGGTACGGCAGCCCTGGAGTGTATGCTGGCGAAATGCCCGATGGTGGTGGGATATCGCATGAAGCCTTTTACCTTCTGGTTGGCGAAGCGGCTGGTGAAAACTGATTATGTCTCGCTGCCAAATCTGCTGGCGGGTAGAGAGTTAGTCAAAGAATTATTGCAGGAAGAGTGTGAGCCGCAAAAACTGGCTGCGGCGCTGTTACCGCTGTTGGCGAACGGGAAAACCAGCCACGCGATGCACGATACCTTCCGTGAACTGCATCAGCAGATCCGCTGCAATGCCGATGAGCAGGCGGCACAAGCCGTTCTGGAGTTAGCACAATGATCGAATTTGTTTATCCGCACACGCAGCTGGTTGCGGGTGTGGATGAAGTCGGACGCGGGCCGTTAGTTGGCGCGGTCGTCACCGCTGCGGTGATCCTTGACCCGGCGCGCCCGATTGCCGGGCTGAATGATTCCAAAAAGCTGAGCGAAAAACGCCGTCTGGCGCTCTATGAAGAGATCAAAGAGAAAGCGTTGAGCTGGAGTCTGGGCCGCGCGGAACCCCACGAAATCGACGAGCTGAACATTCTTCATGCGACCATGCTGGCGATGCAGCGTGCCGTCGCTGAGCTGCATATTGCGCCGGAATATGTGTTGATTGATGGTAACCGCTGCCCGAAATTACCGATGCCTGCGATGGCTGTGGTGAAAGGCGATAGCCGCGTACCGGAAATCAGTGCCGCGTCTATCCTGGCGAAAGTGACGCGTGACGCCGAAATGGCGGCGCTGGATATTGTTTTCCCGCAATATGGTTTTGCCCAACACAAAGGGTACCCAACCGCTTTTCATCTGGAAAAACTGGCTGAACACGGCGCGACCGAACACCATCGGCGCAGCTTTGGGCCTGTCAAACGCGCACTGGGACTTGCGTCCTGATTCTTGTGTCGAGATTAAGTAAACCGGAATCTGAAGATGTCTGAACCACGTTTCGTACACCTGCGGGTGCACAGCGACTACTCGATGATCGATGGCCTGGCCAAAACCGCACCGTTGGTAAAAAAGGCGGCGGCGTTGGGTATGCCAGCACTGGCGATCACCGATTTCACCAACCTTTGTGGTCTGGTGAAGTTCTACGGAGCGGGACATGGCGCAGGGATTAAGCCTATCGTCGGGGCAGATTTTAACGTCCAGTGCGACCTGCTGGGTGATGAGTTAACCCACCTGACGGTACTGGCGGCGAACAATACCGGCTATCAGAATCTGACGTTGCTGATCTCAAAAGCGTATCAGCGCGGGTACGGTGCCGCCGGGCCGATCATCGATCGCGACTGGCTTATCGAATTAAACGAAGGGTTGATCCTTCTTTCCGGCGGACGCATGGGCGACGTCGGACGCAGTCTTTTGCGTGGTAACAGCGCGCTGGTAGATGAGTGTGTCGCGTTTTATGAAGAACACTTCCCGGATCGCTATTTTCTCGAGCTGATCCGCACCGGCAGGCCGGATGAAGAAAGCTATCTGCACGCGGCGGTGGAACTGGCGGAAGCGCGCGGTTTGCCCGTCGTGGCGACCAACGACGTGCGCTTTATCGACAGCAGCGACTTTGACGCACACGAAATCCGCGTCGCGATCCACGACGGCTTTACCCTCGACGATCCTAAACGCCCGCGTAACTATTCGCCGCAGCAATATATGCGTAGCGAAGAGGAGATGTGTGAGCTGTTTGCCGACATCCCCGAAGCCCTTGCCAACACCGTTGAGATCGCCAAACGCTGTAACGTAACCGTGCGTCTTGGTGAATACTTCCTGCCGCAGTTCCCGACCGGGGACATGAGCACCGAAGATTATCTGGTCAAGCGTGCAAAAGAGGGCCTGGAAGAGCGTCTGGCCTTTTTATTCCCTGACGAGGAAGAACGTGTTAAGCGCCGCCCGGAATATGACGAACGTCTGGAGACTGAACTTCAGGTTATCAACCAGATGGGCTTCCCGGGCTACTTCCTCATCGTTATGGAATTTATCCAGTGGTCGAAAGATAACGGCGTACCGGTAGGGCCAGGCCGTGGCTCCGGTGCGGGTTCACTGGTGGCCTACGCGCTGAAAATCACCGACCTCGATCCGCTGGAATTTGACCTGCTGTTCGAACGTTTCCTTAACCCGGAACGTGTCTCCATGCCTGACTTCGACGTTGACTTCTGTATGGAGAAACGCGATCAGGTTATCGAGCACGTAGCGGACATGTACGGTCGTGATGCGGTATCGCAGATCATCACCTTCGGTACAATGGCGGCGAAAGCGGTGATCCGCGACGTAGGCCGCGTGCTGGGGCATCCGTACGGCTTTGTCGATCGTATCTCGAAACTGATCCCGCCCGATCCGGGGATGACGCTGGCGAAAGCGTTTGAAGCCGAGCCGCAGCTGCCGGAAATCTACGAAGCGGATGAAGAAGTTAAGGCGCTGATCGACATGGCGCGCAAACTGGAAGGGGTCACCCGTAACGCCGGTAAGCACGCCGGTGGGGTGGTTATCGCGCCGACCAAAATTACCGATTTTGCGCCGCTTTACTGCGATGAAGAGGGCAAACATCCGGTCACCCAGTTTGATAAAAGCGACGTTGAATACGCCGGACTGGTGAAGTTCGACTTCCTTGGTTTGCGTACGCTCACCATCATCAACTGGGCGCTGGAGATGATCAACAAGCGGCGGGCGAAGAATGGCGAGCCGCCGCTGGATATCGCCGCGATCCCGCTGGATGACAAGAAAAGCTTCGACATGCTGCAACGCTCGGAAACCACGGCGGTATTCCAGCTTGAATCGCGCGGCATGAAGGACCTGATCAAGCGTCTGCAACCTGACTGCTTCGAAGATATGATCGCACTGGTGGCGCTGTTCCGCCCAGGTCCGTTGCAATCAGGGATGGTGGATAACTTTATCGACCGTAAACATGGTCGCGAAGAGATCTCCTATCCGGACGTACAGTGGCAGCATGAAAGCCTGAAACCGGTACTGGAGCCAACCTACGGCATCATCCTGTATCAGGAACAGGTCATGCAGATTGCGCAGGTGCTTTCTGGTTATACCCTCGGTGGCGCGGATATGCTGCGTCGTGCGATGGGTAAGAAAAAGCCGGAAGAGATGGCTAAGCAGCGTTCTGTATTTGCTGAAGGTGCAGAAAAGAACGGAATCAACGCCGAACTGGCGATGAAAATCTTCGACCTGGTGGAGAAATTCGCTGGTTACGGATTTAACAAATCGCACTCTGCGGCCTATGCTTTGGTGTCATATCAAACGTTATGGCTGAAAGCGCACTATCCGGCGGAGTTTATGGCGGCGGTAATGACCGCCGATATGGACAACACCGAGAAGGTGGTGGGCCTGGTGGATGAGTGCTGGCGGATGGGGCTGAAAATCCTGCCACCAGATATAAACTCCGGTCTTTACCATTTCCACGTCAACGACGACGGCGAAATCGTGTATGGTATTGGCGCCATCAAAGGGGTAGGTGAAGGTCCGATTGAGGCCATCATCGAAGCCCGTAATAAAGGCGGCTACTTCCGCGAACTGTTTGATCTTTGCGCCCGTACCGACACCAAAAAGTTAAACCGGCGGGTGCTGGAAAAACTGATCATGTCCGGGGCGTTTGACCGTCTTGGACCACACCGCGCGGCACTGATGAACTCGCTGGGCGATGCGTTAAAAGCGGCAGATCAACACGCGAAAGCGGAAGCTATCGGTCAGGCCGATATGTTCGGCGTGCTGGCCGAAGAGCCGGAACAAATTGAACAATCCTACGCCAGCTGCCAACCGTGGCCGGAGCAGGTGGTATTAGATGGGGAACGTGAAACGTTAGGCCTGTACCTGACCGGACACCCTATCAACCAGTATTTAAAAGAGATTGAGCGTTATGTCGGAGGCGTAAGGCTGAAAGACATGCACCCGACAGAACGTGGTAAAGTCATCACGGCTGCGGGGCTCGTTGTTGCCGCGCGGGTTATGGTCACCAAGCGCGGCAATCGTATCGGTATCTGCACGCTGGATGACCGTTCCGGGCGGCTGGAAGTGATGTTGTTTACTGACGCCCTGGATAAATACCAGCAATTGCTGGAAAAAGACCGCATACTTATCGTCAGCGGACAGGTCAGCTTTGATGACTTCAGCGGTGGGCTTAAAATGACCGCTCGCGAAGTGATGGATATTGACGAAGCCCGGGAAAAATATGCTCGCGGGCTTGCTATCTCGCTGACGGACAGGCAAATTGATGACCAGCTTTTAAACCGACTCCGTCAGTCTCTGGAACCCCACCGCTCTGGGACAATTCCAGTACATCTCTACTATCAGAGGGCGGATGCACGCGCGCGGTTGCGTTTTGGCGCGACGTGGCGTGTCTCTCCGAGCGATCGTTTATTAAACGATCTCCGTGGCCTCATTGGTTCGGAGCAGGTGGAACTGGAGTTTGACTAATACAGGAATACTATGAGTCTGAATTTCCTTGATTTTGAACAGCCGATTGCAGAGCTGGAAGCGAAAATCGATTCTCTGACTGCGGTTAGCCGTCAGGATGAGAAACTGGATATTAACATCGATGAAGAAGTGCATCGTCTGCGTGAAAAAAGCGTAGAACTGACACGTAAAATCTTCGCCGATCTCGGTGCATGGCAGATTGCGCAACTGGCACGCCATCCACAGCGTCCTTATACCCTGGATTACGTTCGCCTGGCATTTGATGAATTTGACGAACTGGCTGGCGACCGCGCGTATGCAGACGATAAAGCTATCGTCGGTGGTATCGCCCGTCTTGACGGTCGTCCGGTGATGATCATTGGTCATCAAAAAGGTCGTGAAACCAAAGAAAAAATTCGCCGTAACTTTGGTATGCCAGCGCCAGAAGGTTACCGCAAAGCACTGCGTCTGATGCAAATGGCTGAACGCTTTAAGATGCCTATCATCACCTTTATCGACACCCCGGGGGCTTATCCTGGCGTGGGCGCAGAAGAGCGTGGTCAGTCTGAAGCCATTGCACGCAACCTGCGTGAAATGTCTCGCCTCGGCGTACCGGTAGTTTGTACGGTTATCGGTGAAGGTGGTTCTGGCGGTGCGCTGGCGATTGGCGTGGGCGATAAAGTGAATATGCTGCAATACAGCACCTATTCCGTTATCTCGCCGGAAGGTTGTGCGTCCATTCTGTGGAAGAGCGCCGACAAAGCGCCGCTGGCGGCTGAAGCGATGGGTATCATCGCTCCGCGTCTGAAAGAGCTGAAACTGATCGACTCCATCATCCCGGAACCGCTGGGCGGCGCTCACCGTAACCCGGAAGCGATGGCGGCATCGTTGAAAGCGCAACTGCTGGCGGATCTGGCCGATCTCGATGTGTTAAGCACTGAAGATTTAAAAAATCGTCGTTATCAGCGCCTGATGAGCTACGGTTACGCGTAATTCGCAAAAGTTCTGAAAAAGGGTCACTTCGGTGGCCCTTTTTTATCGCCACGGTTTGAGCAGGCTATGATTAAGGAAGGATTTTCCAGGAGGAACACATGAACATCATTGCCATTATGGGACCGCATGGCGTCTTTTATAAAGATGAGCCCATCAAAGAACTGGAGTCGGCGCTGGTGGCGCAAGGCTTTCAGATTATCTGGCCACAAAACAGCGTTGATTTGCTGAAATTTATCGAACATAACCCTCGAATTTGCGGCGTGATTTTTGACTGGGATGAGTACAGTCTCGATTTATGCAGCGATATCAATCAACTTAATGAATATCTCCCGCTTTATGCCTTCATCAACACCCACTCGACGATGGATGTCAGCGTGCAGGATATGCGGATGGCGCTCTGGTTTTTTGAATATGCGCTGGGGCAGGCGGAAGATATCGCCATTCGTATGCGTCAGTACACCGACGAATATCTTGATAACATTACACCGCCGTTCACGAAAGCCTTGTTTACCTACGTTAAAGAGCGGAAGTACACCTTTTGTACGCCGGGGCATATGGGCGGCACCGCATATCAAAAAAGCCCGGTTGGCTGCCTGTTTTATGATTTTTTCGGCGGGAATACCCTCAAGGCTGATGTCTCTATTTCGGTCACCGAGCTTGGTTCGTTGCTCGACCACACCGGGCCACACCTGGAAGCGGAAGAGTACATCGCGCGGACTTTTGGCGCGGAACAGAGTTATATCGTTACCAACGGAACATCGACGTCGAACAAAATTGTGGGTATGTACGCCGCGCCATCCGGCAGTACGCTGTTGATCGACCGCAATTGTCATAAATCGCTGGCGCATCTGTTGATGATGAACGATGTAGTGCCAGTCTGGCTGAAACCGACGCGTAATGCGTTGGGGATTCTTGGTGGGATCCCGCGCCGTGAATTTACTCGCGACAGCATCGAAGAGAAAGTCGCTGCCACCACGCAGGCACAATGGCCGGTTCATGCGGTGATTACCAACTCCACCTATGATGGCTTGCTCTACAACACCGACTGGATCAAACAGACGCTGGATGTCCCGTCGATCCACTTCGATTCCGCCTGGGTGCCGTACACCCATTTTCATCCGATCTACCAGGGGAAAAGTGGTATGAGCGGCGAGCGTGTTGCGGGAAAAGTGATCTTCGAAACGCAATCGACCCACAAAATGCTGGCGGCGTTATCGCAGGCTTCGCTGATCCACATTAAAGGCGAGTATGACGAAGAGGCGTTTAACGAAGCCTTTATGATGCATACCACCACCTCGCCCAGTTATCCCATTGTTGCTTCGGTTGAGACGGCGGCGGCGATGCTGCGTGGTAATCCGGGCAAACGGCTGATTAACCGTTCGGTGGAGCGGGCGCTGCATTTTCGCAAAGAGGTCCAGCGGTTGCGGGAAGAGTCTGACGGTTGGTTTTTCGATATCTGGCAACCGCCGCAGGTGGATGAAGCCGAATGCTGGCCCGTTGCGCCAGGCGAACAGTGGCACGGCTTTAACGATGCGGATGCCGATCATATGTTTCTCGATCCGGTTAAAGTCACTATTTTGACACCGGGGATGGACGAACAGGGCAATATGAGCGAGGAGGGGATCCCGGCAGCGCTGGTGGCAAAATTCCTCGACGAACGTGGGATCGTAGTAGAGAAAACCGGCCCTTATAACCTGCTGTTTCTCTTTAGTATTGGTATCGATAAAACCAAAGCAATGGGATTATTGCGTGGGTTGACGGAATTTAAACGCTCTTACGATCTCAACCTGCGGATCAAAAATATGCTACCCGATCTCTATGCTGAAGATCCCGATTTCTACCGCAATATGCGTATTCAGGATCTGGCGCAAGGGATCCATAAGCTGATTCGTAAACACGATCTTCCCGGTTTGATGTTGCGGGCATTCGATACTTTGCCGGAAATGATCATGACGCCACATCAGGCATGGCAGAGACAGATTAAAGGTGAAGTAGAAACCATTGCGCTGGAACAACTGGTCGGTAGAGTATCGGCAAATATGATCCTGCCTTATCCACCGGGCGTACCGCTGTTGATGCCAGGAGAAATGCTGACCAAAGAGAGCCGCACGGTACTCGATTTTCTACTGATGCTTTGTTCCGTAGGGCAACATTACCCCGGTTTTGAAACGGATATTCACGGCGCGAAACAGGACGAAGACGGCGTTTACCGCGTACGAGTCCTAAAAATGGCGGGATAACTTGCCAGAGCGGCTTCCGGGCGAGTAACGTGCTGTTAACAAATAAAGGAGACGTTATGCTGGGTTTAAAACAGGTTCACCATATTGCGATTATTGCGACGGATTATGCGGTGAGCAAAGCTTTCTACTGCGATATTCTTGGTTTCACGCTGCAAAGCGAAGTCTATCGCGAAGCGCGCGACTCGTGGAAAGGGGATTTGGCGCTTAATGGGCAATATGTGATTGAGCTTTTCTCTTTTCCGTTCCCGCCGGAGCGCCCCAGCCGACCGGAAGCTTGCGGCCTGCGTCATCTGGCTTTTAGCGTTGATGACATCGATGCGGCAGTGGCGCACCTTGAAAGCCATAACGTGAAGTGTGAAGCCATCCGTGTCGATCCATACACGCAAAAACGCTTCACCTTCTTTAACGATCCGGACGGGCTGCCGTTGGAACTGTATGAGCAGTAAGGCTTGTCATCGCCGCATTTGCCCGGTAACGTGCCGGGCATTGCTACTGTAAAATCGCACCATCATGACACTCACGCTCAATAGACAACTTCTCACCTCACGCCAGATTCTGGTGGCCTTTAGCGGCGGGCTTGACTCCACCGTTCTGCTGCATCAGTTGGTGCAGTGGCGGACGGAAAATCCGGGCGTCACTCTGCGCGCTATTCATGTGCATCACGGTTTAAGTGCCAATGCCGATGCCTGGGTTACGCATTGCGAAAACGTCTGCCAACAGTGGCAGGTGCCGCTGGTGGTCGAACGCGTACAACTTGCGCAAGAGGGGCTGGGGATTGAGGCCCAAGCGCGGCAGGCGCGTTATCAGGCATTTGCCCGTACCCTATTGCCCGGCGAAGTGCTGGTCACCGCGCAACATCTCGACGATCAATGTGAAACCTTTCTGCTGGCGCTAAAACGCGGTAGCGGCCCTGCCGGGCTTTCGGCTATGGGGGAAGTCTCGGAGTTTGCCGGAACACGGCTTATCCGCCCGTTGCTTGCCCGCACGCGGGGGGAACTGGCGCAGTGGGCATTGGCGCATGGTTTACGCTGGATTGAAGACGAAAGTAATCAGGACGACTCATACGATCGTAACTTTCTGCGCCTGCGCGTAGTGCCGTTATTGCAGCAGCGTTGGCCGCATTTTGCCGAAGCAACGGCCCGCAGCGCCGCACTTTGTGCTGAACAAGAGAGTCTGTTGGATGAACTGCTGGCGGATGATTTAGCACACTGCCAAACGTCGCAGGGGACGCTGCAGATTGCGCCAATGCTAGCGATGAGTGATGCCCGTCGCGCGGCGATTATCCGCCGCTGGCTGGCAGGGCAGAATGCACCGATGCCTTCCCGCGACGCGCTGGTGCGGATCTGGCAGGAAGTGGCGCTGGCGCGGGAAGATGCCTCCCCCTGTTTACGTTTTGGCGCGTTTGAAATACGGCGCTATCAGTCGCAACTGTGGTGGATTAACTCCGTCACTGGGCAAAGCGAAACCATTGTGCCGTGGCAGACGTGGCTACAACCGCTGGAATTACCGGCGGGGCTGGGAAGTGTACAGCTTACTGCGGGAGGTGATATTCGCCCTCCGCGTGCAGACGAAGCGGTCAGCGTGCGTTTCAAAGCGCCAGGATTGCTGCATATTGTCGGGCGTAACGGCGGACGTAAGCTAAAGAAAATCTGGCAAGAGCTGGGCGTGCCGCCGTGGCTACGTGACACCACGCCACTGCTGTTTTATGGCGAAACGCTGATTGCGGCGGCAGGGGTATTTGTGACGCAAGAAGGTGTGGCTGAAGGTGAGAATGGCGTAAGTTTTGTCTGGCAGAAAACGCTTAGTTAAGTGAAAGCCGGATAAGACGCATCAAACGTCGCATCCGGCGAAAGTCAATCAGGACTCGCTCACCACCACCGTACCGATTTCCGGGTGGCTAAAGCTGGTAATTTTATCCAGACGTAGCTCACGGGTTTCGCCAGCGGCCTCGACGACCAGATACTCCACATTTTTGCGGGAGACTAAATCGCTGGCTTTTGCCTGCAATTTTTCGCCATCTTTCAGCTCAAGTGTCAGCATTAAATGATGCTGGCAGGCGAGCTCAAGATTATCGTAATCATCACAATTGATTGGTTGATACGTATCATTCATTGACATAATCGCTCACCAGTAAGTTTGCCGCAGCGTATGCTGCTTTTTCCCTGACAGCCTCAGAAAGGGCGTCGTCGGCAGCCATTTCATTCAGCACTTTCAAAACGCAGCCCAGCGCGTCCGGAACGTATCCTAAGTCTCCGCTGGCGATTTCCGCGTACCGCTTGCGTATTAACTCACAATATTTTTCCACATGCCCTCCTGTCAGCACTCTGACTTAACCGTGGATGCAAGTCTAAGCCTACGAAGATAAACTCTGTTTCGCAAGGTGACTATACCACACTCATTTCTGCAATATCAGCGCCGCAACTGCACGTATTCCGTTACAATGGCCTCCTGATTCGAAAGGAGTTTTCTTATGGCGCTTAAAGCGACAATTTATAAAGCGACGGTTAATGTGGCCGATCTCGACCGCAACCAGTTTCTCGATGCCTCTCTGACGCTGGCGCGCCACCCTTCAGAAACCCAGGAGCGTATGATGCTGCGCTTGCTGGCGTGGCTGAAATATGCTGATGAACGTCTGCAATTTACCCGTGGTTTGTGTGCCGATGATGAGCCGGAAGCGTGGCTGCGTAACGATCACCTGGGCATTGATTTGTGGATTGAGCTGGGGCTGCCGGATGAGCGGCGGATTAAGAAAGCCTGCACCCAGGCCGCAGAAGTGGTGCTGTTTACCTATAATAGTCGGGCGGCGCAAATCTGGTGGCAGCAAAATCAGAGCAAATGTGTGCAGTTTGCCAATCTTTCCGTCTGGTATCTGGACGATGAACAACTGGCGAAAGTAAGCGCCTTTGCCGATCGTACCATGACGCTGCAGGCAACGATTCAGGATGGCGTGATCTGGTTATCGGACGATAAGAATAATCTGGAAGTTAACTTAACCGCCTGGCAACAACCTTCATGATTGTGATTTCCCGACATGTTGCTATTCCCGATGGTGAGCTTGAGATCACCGCCATTCGTGCGCAGGGCGCGGGCGGGCAGCATGTTAATAAGACCTCAACGGCCATTCATCTGCGTTTTGACATTCGGGCGTCCAGCCTGCCAGAGTATTACAAAGAGCGTCTACTCGCCGCCAGCCATCATTTGATCAGCAGTGATGGCGTGATTGTCATTAAGGCACAGGAATACCGCAGTCAGGAACTGAACCGCGAAGCCGCGCTAGCCCGGCTGGTGGCAGTGATTAAAGATTTAACAACAGAACAAAAAGCCCGACGACCCACGCGGCCCACCCGTGCATCGAAAGAGCGCAGGCTGGCATCGAAAGCACAAAAATCAAGCGTGAAGGCGATGCGCGGCAAAGTACGCAGCGGTCGGGAATAAAAAGAAGGAATAGATGGTGAAAAAAGCGATAGTGACAGCGATGGCTGTAATCAGCCTCTTTACTCTGATGGGATGTAATAATCGGGCCGAAGTTGATGCGCTTTCTCCGGCGCAGGCTGCCGAACTGAAACCGATGCCGCAAAGTTGGCGCGGCGTGCTGCCGTGTGCTGATTGCGAAGGAATCGAAACCTCTCTGTTCCTCGAAAAAGACGGAACATGGGTGATGAATGAGCGTTATCTCGGTGCTCGTGAAGAACCTTCCTCCTTCGCTTCCTACGGTACATGGGCGCGAACCGCTGACAAGCTGGTATTAACCGACAGCAAAGGTGAAAAGTCATATTATCGGGCGAAAGGCGATGCGCTGGAGATGCTCGATCGTGAAGGCAATCCGATTGAATCGCAGTTCAACTATACGCTGGAACCGGCACAATCCAGTTTACCTATGACGCCGATGACCCTGCGGGGCATGTATTTTTATATGGCTGATGCGGCGACCTTCACTGATTGCGCGACCGGAAAACGTTTCATGGTAGCGAATAACGCAGAGCTGGAGCGTGGCTACCTGGCTGCGCGCGGCCACAGTGAAAAACCGATGTTACTGTCAGTAGAAGGTCACTTTACGCTTGAAGCTAATCCGGATACCGGTGCGCCGACTAAAGTATTGGCACCCGATACGGCAGGGAAATTTTACCCAAACCAGGATTGCAGTAGTTTGGGGCAGTAAACCTGCTTAAGGCAGAAACAAACGCAAAATTGCCTGATGTGCTGCGCTTATCAGGCCTACAGCATATAATGCAAGATTTTGAATTAGCACGATTTTGTAGGCCGGATAAGGCGTTTACGCCGCATCCGGCATTTTGTGCACGAGGCTGGCTTTATCACTGAGTCAGCCCAACAAAGCGACCCGCCTTGATATAAATCCCAGGCTTCAGGTGCCCAACATACTGTAACTGCGTTTCTGGCTTAAACGCAGAGACATCACCAATACGCATATGCATCAGATCGGCAGGGCTAATCCAGCCCGATTGCGCCAGTGTAAGTGGATGCCCGGCTTTGGCAAAGGCATCCGTGACAAATTCCGAACAAAACCACGACTTTTTGTCTCCTTCGCCCACACTGCTTAACTGCGCTTTCGCCAGGCCGCTGACGCACTGTTGGCGAAAATCCTCGGAGAACGGATTCAGTGAGCACATCTGGCGAGTCACCATAAAGGGAATAAATTCGACAATGCCGCGATAGTTATAACCGCTATCTTTGATTTTATTGGCAAACGCGGTGATATCTGTGGCTTGTTGCGGGGTAAGATCCGGGACTCGTAAGACGAAAAGCTTATCACTATGCTTCATCGCTTTTTTAAGGGAAACAATCTGGACGCCAGCGCCTGTCGCTTCTGCAACGTTATTATCACCCAGAAAGATTGCAACGTGACTCACAGAGGAAGTGCTGAAGACGCGGATTCCAAATGAGGTTACCCCAAGGCTTGAGGAGAACAGCAAATCGCCGGGTTTGAGATCAGGTGCCGTTATTTCTTTTATTGATTGTTCGGTGAAAGAGCTTTGATGCTGGAATTTGACAGCCCATGTTTTTGCCTCGGCATCTACTGCTGTGGCTGATGGGTCTGGCTGGCTGATATCAACGGTACAAGCCGAAAGTAAAAGAAAGCTGGGGAGAAACAGGCGGCAGTACGCCTTTGGTTTATCCATTTTATACAATCCATGTAAAAAAAGGGCCCTGAAATTCAGGACCCTTTCTGGCATCAGCCTTTAATCTGTTTCACCAGATATTCGACGATGTCACCAGTCTTAATTAACTGTTTCTCGCCGTTGCGACGATATTTATATTCGATATCGTCGTTGTCGAGGTTACGGTCGCCCAGCACAATAGTGTGCGGAATACCGATCAGTTCCATATCAGCAAACATCACGCCCGGACGCTCTTTGCGGTCATCCAGCAGCACTTCGATACCTTGTGCACGCAGTTCGCTGTACAGTTTCTCAGCAAGCTCTTGTACGCGGAAGGATTTGTGCATGTTCATCGGCAGAATCGCCACCTGGAACGGCGCGATAGCGTCAGGCCATACGATGCCTCGTTCGTCGTAGTTCTGCTCAATCGCCGCAGCTACCACACGCGTTACCCCGATACCGTAGCAACCCATCGTCAGGATTTGGTTACGGCCATCTTCACCCTGTACGGAGGCTTTCAGTGCTTCGGAGTACTTGGTACCCAGCTGGAAGATGTGACCAACTTCGATACCACGTTTGATCAGCAGCGTACCCTGGCCATCCGGGCTTGGATCGCCAGCCACCACGTTACGGATATCTGCAACTTCCGGGGTAGCGACATCGCGATCCCAGTTGATGCCGAAGTAGTGTTTACCATCGATGTTAGCACCAGCAGCGAAATCACTCATCGCCGCAACGGTACGGTCAATCACCACCGGAATCGGCATGTTTACCGGACCCAGTGAACCCGGACCGGCTTTAACCACGGCACGAATTTCTTCTTCGGTCGCGAAAGTCAGCGGGCTTGCAACCTGCGGCAGTTTTTCTGCTTTAACTTCGTTCAGCTCGTGATCACCGCGCACCAGCAGCGCAACCAGCGGGAAGCTACTGCCTTCAACCGCTTTAACCAGCAGAGTCTTAACCGTTTTCTCAATCGGCAGATTGAACTGTTCAACCAGTTCCGCGATGGTTTTCGCGTTCGGCGTATCAACCAGCGTCATTTCCTGGGCAGCAGCAGCGCGCGGTTCTTTCGGCGCGATAGCTTCTGCCAGTTCAATGTTCGCTGCATAGTCAGAGGTGTCGGAGAAGACCACATCGTCTTCACCGCTCTGCGCCAGCACCTGGAATTCGTGAGAGGCGCTGCCGCCGATAGAACCGGTGTCGGCCTGTACGGCGCGGAAATCCAGCCCCATGCGGCTGAAGATTTTGCTGTAGGCCGCATACATTGCATCGTAGGTTTCCTGCAGGGATTCCTGAGAAGTATGGAAAGAGTAAGCATCTTTCATCAGGAATTCGCGGGAACGCATGACGCCGAAACGCGGACGCACTTCGTCGCGGAACTTGGTCTGGATCTGATAGAAGTTCAGCGGCAGCTGTTTGTAAGAGCTAAGCTCGTTACGAATCAGGTCAGTGATAACTTCTTCATGAGTTGGGCCGAGTACGAACGGACGCTCGCCACGGTCAACAAAACGCAGCAGTTCCGGACCGTACTGTTCCCAACGACCACTCTCTTGCCACAAATCGGCTGGCTGAACCACCGGCATCGACACCTCGATCGCACCGGCGTTGTTCATCTCTTCACGCACGATGTTTTCGACTTTTTTCAGAACGCGCACGCCGGTCGGCAGCCAGGTATATAACCCGGAGGCCAGCTTGCGGATCATCCCGGCGCGCAGCATCAGCTGATGGCTGATCACCTCGGCGTCGGCAGGTGTCTCCTTGAGAGTGGAGAGCAGGTATTGGCTAGTACGCATGTTGTTACGGTTCCAGTTGGAAGGTAGAACAGGCTCAAGGCGAGCCTGGGACAAAAAAAGTGATTTAGTTTACCAGTGCAAAAGAAATGTCAAAAGAGAAGGGCGTGAATTTAACGCGGTTCCAGCGCAAAGACTTCAAAACCTGCGTCGGTGACGCGCCAGCGAACGTTAAAATCATGTAGCCAGACGGCATAGGTTTTTCCCGTTTCCTCACCTTTACGATAGGCCGGGCGCGGGTCCTGCGCCAGTACTTCGCGGATAAACAGCGTTAACTGCGGATAACGCTTCTCCAGCGTCAAAAGCTGCTTTTCGACCTCTGCGGTAAAACTCACCGCCATCTCTGCCGCTGGCGCACTTTGCGCATAGCTGGCACTGGCATCGGGAAGCGATTCGGCAAAGGGGAGATACGGTTTGATATCCACTACCGGCGTACCATCGACCAGATCCAGACTGCCGAGCTTCAGAATCACGCTGTCTTTATGGCAAACAACCTCTTTCAGCTCTACCAGCGACATACCAATTGGGTTAGGGCGGAAAGTAGAGCGTGTTGCGAAAACCCCCATTCTGGCGTTACCGCCGAGGCGCGGTGGACGCACAGTCGGACGCCAGCCGCCTTCCATCGTTTGATGAAAGACGAAAAGGATCCATAAATGGCTGAATGCTTCCAGGCCGCGAACGGCGTCAGCCTGGTTGTAGGGAGCAATGAGATGTAGTTCGCCGTTGGCGCTTTTTACCAGACCTGGCTGGCGCGGAACGGCGAATTTTTCTTTATAGGGCGAGCGAATAACGCCTATTTGCTCGAACTGGAAACTGCTCATTTCGCCGTAATGTTAAGCGCAGAACCGATACATACAGCCTGACGATAGCAGCCTGGCGTACCGCTGGTGACTTCGCAGCTATGCAGTAATACCGCATTGGCCTTCATTTTCGAGGCGTTGATTTGCATCCGCTTACGTGCGGTTGGAATGCTCGGCGGAGAGTCCTGATTGGAGGCCTGGCAAGAATCGCCACTGACTTCACCGAGATCGCGGAACGGTTTGCCGACTAATTCTTCTGCATTGGTATAAATTCGGACCGGCGTGGCGCGCGGCGCTTTCGGTTTTGCAGGCTCCGCTTTCGGCTGGGGTGCAGTGCTTTGAACGGGTTCGACAGGGGATCTGCTTAACATGGAACAGCCGCTTAGCATGAGTGCTACTAAACAGATCGGTAAAGCACGCATAGTATTTCCTCAATGTATGATCAAAACGTCAATATTGAATCAGGAGCTTGTAAAAATGACAAGACGGGCAAGCGCCCGTCCTGAATGATATTACAAATTGTGGAAACAGCCTAAAAATTACCAGCCTTTAACAGCGCCGCCGTTAAACACTTTGTTTGCTGCTTCGTAAACTTCATCAGACTGATAAGCCTGGACGAATTTCTTCACGTTCTCGGCGTCTTTGTTATCTTCACGCGTTACGATCAGGTTTACGTACGGGGAGTCTTTATCTTCGACAAAGATACCGTCTTTCGCTGGAGTCAGGCCAATCTGGCTGGCATAGGTGGTATTGATAACTGCCAGAGCGATTTGCGCGTCGTCCAGAGATCGAGGCAGCTGCGGTGCTTCCAGCTCAACAATTTTCAGATTTTTTGGGTTCTCAACAACATCAAGAACGGTCGGCAGCAGGCCAACGCCATCTTTCAGTTTGATCAAGCCCACTTTTTGCAGCAGCAGCAGTGAACGACCAAGATTAGTTGGATCGTTTGGCACGGCAACCTGCGAACCATCCTGCAGTTCATCCAGTGATTTGATTTTCTTGGAGTAACCAGCAATCGGATAAACAAAAGTGTTGCCTACTGCGACCAGTTTGTAGCCACGATCTTTCAGTTGCTGATCAAGGTACGGTTTATGCTGGAAGGCGTTGGCGTCGATATCGCCTTTGCTCAATGCTTCGTTTGGCAGAACATAGTCGTTGAAGGTTACCAGCTCAACGTCCAGGCCATATTTGTCTTTCGCAACTTTCTGCGCGACTTCTGCTACCTGCTGTTCGGCACCAACAATCACGCCGACTTTAATGTGATTTGGATCTTTTTCATCCTGACCGCAGCCTACCAGTGCCAGTGATCCAATCAGGGCTCCCACTGCCGCAAAGGTTTTGAATTTGAACGCCATACCTTATTCCTTCTTCAATTATTTATGTTGTGTTGAACGTTACTTGCGAGTGACAGCCCGGACGATGCGGTCGCCTGCGAACTGAATTAAATAAACCAGAATGACCAGCAATACCAGTACCGTATTCATCACCGTCGCGTTATAGCCGATGTAGCCATACTGATAGCCAATCTGACCTAAACCACCGGCACCGACTGCACCACCCATCGCGGAATAACCGACCAGGGTAATCAGGGTGATAGTTGCCGCATTCACCAGACCCGGCAATGCTTCCGGTAACAGCACTTTACGGACGATCTGCATCGGCGTGGCACCCATTGCACGGGAAGCTTCAATTAACCCGGTTGGGATCTCCAGCAGAGCGTTCTCGACCATACGGGCAATAAACGGTGCTGCACCAACGGTTAACGGAACAATCGCTGCCTGCAAACCAATCGATGTACCGACAATAACGCGGGTAAACGGAATCATCCATACCAGCAAGATAATGAACGGGATGGAACGGAAAATGTTCACAATCGCAGAAACGGTACGATACAGCTTCGCGTTAGCAATAATTTGCCCCGGGCGCGTAACATAAAGCAGGACGCCGACCGGCAGACCAATCACAAAGCCAAAAAATCCGGATACGAAGGTCATTGCCAGCGTTTCCCATACGCCACGAACCAGCAACCACATCATCGGCTCAGACATAACCCAGTACCTCTACTTTTACATGGTGTTCCTGCAGCCAGGCAATGGCGGCTTGCGTATCTTGTTGTGTGCCGTGCATTTCAGTCAGCATGATGCCGAACTTAACGCCACCGGCGTAATCCATCTGCGCGCTAATAATGTTGTTGTTGACGTTGAAACGACGCGCGGTTTCAGAAAGCAGCGGGGCATCGACCGATTGACCGGTAAACTCCAGGCGCAACATCGGCACGCAGTCAGTAAATGGCTCCGCTTGCAGACGTTCCTGGTAATCTTCCGGGATATCCAGATGCAGGGTCGACTGAATAAACTTCTGCGCCAGCGGCGTTTTCGGATGCGAGAACACTTCACTTACCGTGTCCTGCTCGATCAGTTCGCCATTGCTGATGACCGCCACGCAATCACAAATACGCTTCACAACGTCCATTTCGTGGGTGATCAACAGAATCGTCAAACCCAGACGGCGGTTAATGTCTTTCAGCAGTTCGAGAATAGAACGTGTCGTTGCCGGGTCCAGCGCGCTGGTGGCTTCATCACACAGCAATACTTTGGGATTGCTGGCTAATGCACGGGCAATCGCCACACGTTGTTTCTGCCCACCGGAAAGATTCGACGGGTAGCTATCATGCTTATCGCCAAGACCAACCAATGACAGCAATTCCGTCACGCGACGTTTGATCTCGTCTTTCGGTGTGTTGTCCAGCTCCAGCGGCAGAGCCACGTTGCCAAAAACAGTACGCGAAGAGAGCAGGTTAAAATGCTGGAAAATCATACCAATCTGGCGGCGAGCTTTGGTCAACTCGGATTCTGACAGCGTGGTCAGTTCCTGGCCATCGACCAGCACGCTACCCTCGGTTGGGCGCTCCAGCAGGTTTACACAACGTATAAGCGTACTCTTACCCGCGCCTGAGGCACCGATAACGCCATAAATTTGTCCAGCTGGCACATGCAGGCTGACGTTGTTCAACGCCTGGATGGTGCGGGTGCCCTGGTGGAACACTTTGGTGATATTCGAAAGTTTTATCATTGATTATTTATTATCGTCATTAAGTTAGTCGTGGCATCTCGAATGCCTGAAACGGGCAACGCCGTCAATGAAATGGATGTTAAGGCATCCAGACGTCTAAATCAATCAGGTTTATGCGAAGAGCACTTTCTTGCAGGTCGAAACATGCGATACTAGCGTCCCATGCCTTATTAAGGAGCTATAAAAGGTGGCGAAGAGCGTACCCGCAATTTTTCTTGACCGTGATGGCACCATTAATGTCGATCACGGCTATGTCCATGAGATCGACAACTTTGAATTTATCGACGGTGTTATTGACGCCATGCGCGAGCTAAAAAAAATGGGCTTTGCGCTGGTGGTAGTAACCAACCAGTCTGGCATTGCTCGCGGTAAATTTACCGAAGCACAGTTTGAAACGCTGACCGAGTGGATGGACTGGTCGCTGGCGGACCGAGATGTCGATCTGGATGGTATCTATTATTGCCCGCATCATCCGCAGGGTAGTGTTGAAGAGTTTCGCCAGGTCTGCGATTGCCGCAAACCACATCCGGGGATGCTTTTGTCAGCACGCGATTATTTGCATATTGATATGGCCGCTTCTTATATGGTGGGCGATAAATTAGAAGATATGCAGGCAGCGGTTGCGGCGAACGTGGGAACAAAAGTGCTGGTGCGTACGGGTAAACCTATTACACCTGAAGCAGAAAACGCGGCAGATTGGGTGTTAAATAGCCTGGCAGACCTGCCGCAAGCGATAAAAAAGCAGCAAAAACCGGCGCAATGATTAAAAGATGAGCGGTTGAAATAAAAATGCATTTTTCCGCTTGTCTTCCTGAGCCGACTCCCTATAATGCGCCTCCATCGACACGGCGGATGTGAATCACTTCACACAAACAGCCGGTTCGGTTGAAGAGAAAAAATCCTGAAATTCAGGGTTGACTCTGAAAGAGGAATGCGTAATATACGCCACCTCGCGACAGTGAGCTGAAAGCTGCGTCGCAACTGCTCTTTAACAATTTATCAGACAATCTGTGTGGG
>NZ_JAHZSO010000038.1:0-12383 GCF_028421345.1 Escherichia sp. S10b | reverse complement strand
CCAAGGCCCGATACGGCATGCGGACTGCAGGCAGAGAAAACTGGCCGATTTTCTCTGCACTGGAGGGATAATACAAGGCCTGATTGGCATAGCGCATCAGGCAGTATTGCATTTATCAGCAGTCTGAATTTTAACCCTCTGGCGACTTTACAGTACCTTACGCTATACTAGCCACTGAAAATGCCGGTTCACTTTCTTCGAATCGGCTTTCAATGTGTATTTCACACAAATTAATCAACTTCCCCTTCCGAGGATCTGGCCTGAAAGGTCGGATAAGATATGTTAAACAGTATTTTAGTCATACTCTGTTTGATCGCTGTAAGTGCGTTCTTCTCGATGTCCGAGATCTCGCTTGCCGCCTCACGCAAAATCAAACTTAAACTGCTGGCTGATGAAGGCAATATAAATGCCCAACGCGTTCTGAATATGCAGGAAAATCCCGGCATGTTCTTTACCGTGGTCCAAATCGGTCTGAACGCAGTGGCGATTCTCGGCGGTATCGTCGGTGATGCGGCATTTTCTCCAGCTTTTCACAGCCTGTTCTCCCGCTATATGTCGGCAGAACTCTCTGAGCAACTGAGCTTTATTCTCTCTTTCTCGTTAGTGACTGGCATGTTTATCCTGTTTGCGGATTTAACCCCGAAACGCATCGGTATGATTGCGCCAGAAGCGGTGGCTTTGCGTATCATCAACCCGATGCGCTTCTGCCTGTACGTTTGCACCCCGCTGGTGTGGTTCTTCAACGGACTGGCGAACATAATCTTCCGTATTTTCAAACTGCCAATGGTACGTAAAGATGACATCACTTCTGATGACATCTACGCGGTAGTGGAAGCCGGTGCGCTGGCAGGCGTGTTACGTAAACAGGAACACGAGCTGATTGAAAACGTCTTTGAGCTGGAATCCCGTACCGTTCCGTCTTCAATGACACCGCGTGAAAACGTGATTTGGTTTGATCTCCACGAAGATGAGCAAAGCCTGAAGAATAAGGTGGCGGAACATCCGCACTCTAAGTTCCTCGTCTGTAATGAAGATATTGACCACATCATCGGTTATGTCGATTCTAAAGACCTGCTGAACCGCGTGCTGGCTAACCAAAGCCTGGCACTGAACAGCGGCGTACAAATTCGCAACACGCTGATTGTGCCGGATACGTTAACCCTTTCAGAGGCGTTGGAAAGTTTTAAAACCGCAGGTGAAGACTTCGCGGTGATCATGAACGAGTACGCGCTGGTGGTGGGGATCATCACCCTCAACGACGTGATGACCACGCTGATGGGCGATCTGGTCGGTCAGGGGCTGGAAGAGCAGATTGTCGCCCGTGATGAGAACTCATGGCTGATTGACGGCGGCACCCCAATTGACGACGTCATGCGCGTGCTGGATATTGACGAGTTCCCGCAGTCGGGCAACTACGAAACCATCGGCGGCTTTATGATGTTTATGCTGCGTAAGATCCCGAAACGCACCGATTCGGTGAAATTCGCCGGCTACAAATTTGAAGTGGTGGATATCGATAACTACCGCATCGACCAGCTGCTGGTGACCCGGATCGACAGCAAGGCCACCGCCCTTTCGCCAAAACTGCCTGACGCTAAAGATAAAGAAGAAAGCGTCGCGTAACCCCCAGAAACATCAACGGCTCCTGAATCAGGAGCCGTCTTATTACTGCATAGCACTTTGGTTAAGCCATCTCTGTTTGCAGACGCATAACCTGACGGTTAACTTCGGACATCACTGACAAATGCAGCTTATCCTTCACTTTTGGGATAAGAATCTTACCCTTATCAAATTCAAAAGCGCCAACGTCCTTGATGTATAACCGTCCACGGAACAGGATCTTTACGTACTTCGCCACCTGAAGTGGGTTGTACCGTTGGAAAATTTTCATTGTTATCTCCTGCTGAGTATTACGCCTGTGCGGTGCCACAATCGGCCCAACTATTATGAGGCGCAAATTTTAATGCTTAGTGACTATAGACTATCCGGGCAATGTTTCCACCGCGTATAACTTTTTTTACCTAAAGGTTACAATTATTCAGAATTATCTTTTTACCGAAGCGCGGTCTTCAGTATAAGCATTCATTTTTCATATGATTTGTGCGCTTGACCGCAAACTGGCATCACACTTGCGGGAAATTCGATAAATAGCACATATGATTAAAACTCAGACCCAAGTGGTCGGATCACCTGCATATCATAAGAAGGAAACACCATGACCCTACGCAAGATTCTGGCACTCACCTGCCTGCTGTTGCCGATGATGGCTTCCGCACATCAGTTCGAAACCGGTCAGCGAGTGCCGCCGATTGGCATCACCGATCGTGGCGAGTTGGTGCTTGATAAAGATCAGTTTAGCTACAAAACCTGGAACAGCGCGCAGTTAGTGGGAAAAGTGCGAGTACTGCAACATATTGCTGGTCGCACCTCTGCAAAAGAGAAAAACGCGACGCTGATTGAAGCGATTAAATCAGCGAAGTTACCGCACGATCGTTACCAGACCACCACCATTGTTAACACCGACGACGCAATTCCGGGTTCCGGCATGTTTGTGCGCAGCAGTCTGGAGAGTAATAAAAAGCTTTATCCCTGGTCGCAGTTTATTGTTGATAGCAATGGCGTCGCACGCGGTGCCTGGCAGCTGGATGAAAAAAGTTCCGCTGTAGTGGTGCTGGATAAAGACGGTCGCGTGCAATGGGCCAAAGACGGGGCGCTTACTCAGGAAGAGGTGCAGCAAGTGATGGACCTGCTGCATAAATTAATTAATAAATAGACACTCTGAACCCAGGATTCAGGAACGACTCGCGCGGAGTGTAATCCAGCGGTTTACCCTGCCAGTCGTGAACGTGCGCTCCGGCAGCTGCAGCCACAGCATGTCCAGCGGCGGTGTCCCAAATATTCGTTGGTCCGAAGCGCGGGTACAGCTGCGCCTGTCCTTCCGCCACCAGGCAGAATTTCAGCGAAGAGCCGATGGACGTGGTCTGATGTTCGCCAAGCTGTTGCAGATACTCTTTCAGCTCCGCATCTGCATGGGAACGGCTGATAACCACCAGCGGCGGGCGCGCATCGCGGACCTGAATCTGCTTGCGCACACCGCACTCTTCTTTCCAGGCCTTGCCTTCTGCCGCGCTGTACATTACGTTCATTACCGGCGCATACACCACACCTAAAATCGGTTTGCCATGGTCAATGAGCGCAATGTTAACGGTGAATTCGCCATTGCGTTTAATAAACTCTTTAGTACCATCCAGCGGGTCTACCAGCCAGTAACGCTGCCAGTGCTGACGGACTTCCCAACCGGGAGGATCTTCTTCAGAAAGGACCGGAATATCCGGTGTCAGCGTACGTAAACCGTCCATGATAACGGTGTGTGCGGCAATATCCGCTGCCGTTACCGGAGAATTGTCCGCTTTGCTGACGACGTCCATCGGTTTCGTCCCGTCGTAGACCTGCATAATGGCATCGCCTGCATTCCGTGCAAGCTGGCATACTTGATCTAACATTTCTCCACCTCGTCTCTGTGAGCGGTGTTAACTTATTGTTTTACTTATACCCTATCGTTAATGAATGCGCCAACTGTGATAGTGTCATCATTTTCAAAGCGTAAAATTGTGGCATTCTTCACTGTTCTATAAGTAAGACGTTTATTCTCCCTTTTCTTTCGTATTCCCGATAATAAAAGGATGTCCCTGATGATTAAGTTTAGCGCAACGCTCCTGGCCACGCTGATTGCCGCCAGTGTGAATGCAGCGACGGTCGATCTGCGTATCATGGAAACCACTGATCTGCATAGCAACATGATGGATTTCGATTATTACAAAGACACCGCCACGGAAAAGTTCGGACTGGTACGCACCGCAAGCCTGATTAACGATGCCCGCAATGAAGTCAAAAATAGCGTGCTGGTGGATAACGGCGACTTGATCCAGGGAAGTCCGCTGGCCGATTACATGTCGGCGAAAGGATTAAAAGCCGGAGATATTCACCCGGTCTATAAGGCATTAAATACGCTGGACTATACCGTCGGCACGCTTGGCAACCACGAGTTTAACTACGGTCTGGATTACCTGAAAAATGCGTTGGCAGGAGCGAAATTCCCTTATGTAAATGCCAACGTCATTGACGCAAAAACCAAACAGCCCATGTTTACACCGTATTTAATTAAAGACACCGAAGTGGTCGATAAAGACGGAAAAAAACAGACGTTAAAGATTGGCTATATTGGCGTCGTGCCGCCGCAGATTATGGGGTGGGATAAAGCCAATTTGTCCGGCAAAGTCACCGTTAACGATATAACAGAAACTGTGCGCAAATACGTGCCTGAAATGCGTGAGAAAGGTGCCGATCTCGTTGTCGTTCTGGCGCATTCCGGGCTGTCTGCCGATCCGTATAAAGTGATGGCGGAAAACTCAGTTTATTATCTCAGTGAAATTCCGGGTGTTGACGCCATTATGTTTGGCCATGCTCACGCCGTTTTCCCAAGTAAAGATTTTGCTGATATCGAAGGAGCTGATATCGCGAAAGGCACGCTGAATGGTGTTCCGGCGGTAATGCCAGGCATGTGGGGCGATCATCTTGGTGTGGTCGACTTACAACTCAGTAATGACAGCGGTAAATGGCAGGTGACGCAGGCGAAAGCGGAAGCACGACCGATTTACGACATCGCTAATAAAAAATCCCTCGCGGCGGAAGACAGCAAGCTGGTAGAAACACTCAAAGCCGATCACGATGCCACACGCCAGTTCGTCAGCAAGCCAATCGGTAAATCTGCCGACAATATGTATAGCTATCTGGCACTGGTGCAGGACGATCCGACCGTGCAGGTGGTGAACAACGCGCAAAAAGCGTATGTCGAGCATTACATTCAGAGCGATCCGGATCTGGCAAAACTGCCAGTGCTTTCAGCTGCCGCACCGTTTAAAGTTGGTGGTCGCAAAAATGACCCGGCAAGCTATGTGGAGGTGGAAAAAGGCCAGTTGACCTTCCGTAATGCCGCCGATCTTTATCTCTACCCCAATACGCTGATTGTGGTGAAAGCCAGCGGTAAAGAGGTGAAAGAGTGGCTGGAATGCTCTGCCGGACAGTTTAACCAGATTGATCCTAACAGCACGAAACCACAGTCACTCATTAACTGGGATGGTTTCCGCACTTATAACTTTGATGTGATTGATGGTGTGAATTATCAGATTGATGTTACCCAACCCGCCCGTTATGACGGCGAGTGCCAGATGATTAATGCCAATGCGGAAAGGATTAAGAACCTGACCTTTAACGGCAAGCCGATTGATCCGAACGCCATGTTCCTCGTTGCCACCAATAACTATCGCGCTTACGGCGGCAAATTTGCCGGTACGGGCGACAGCCATATCGCTTTTGCTTCACCGGATGAGAACCGCTCGGTGCTGGCAGCGTGGATTGCTGATGAGTCGAAACGTGCGGGGGAAATTCACCCGGCGGCAGATAACAACTGGCGTTTAGCACCGATAGCCGGCGATAAGAAACTGGATATTCGTTTCGAAACCTCTCCATCAGATAAAGCCGCGGCGTTTATTAAAGAGAAAGGGCAATATCCGATGAATAAAGTCGCGACCGATGATATCGGGTTTGCGATTTATCAGGTGGATTTGAGTAAGTAAAACACTTCTTTTTCGGCCTATAAATCATCAACCGCATCCGGCATTTATTGGCGGATGCGATGCTGGCGCATCTTATCCGCCCTACAAGCCATGCACCGTAGACCAGATAAGCTCAGCGCATCCGGCAGTTATGCCGCACGTTCATCCCGCACCGCCAACACCTCGGGCAAATTCAACTCAATCCAGTCCGCCAGTGCAGCAACCTTTTCGCTCACCTGCTCGCCCAGCGGCGTGAGGCTGTATTCCACATGCGGCGGCACCACCGGATACGCGATACGGTTAAGAAAACCATCCTGTTCTAACGCCTGTAACGACTGCGCAAGCATCTTTTCACTCACCCCACCGATTTTGCGCCGCAGGTCGCTAAAGCGATGAGTACCTTCGCGTAGCGCCACCAGAATCAATACCCCCCAACGGCTGGTGACGTGTTTCAACACCTCGCGCGACGGGCACTGTTCCGCAAAGAGATTACCCTCTTTCAGTTGTTGCGACAGGCTAACCTGACTCATTTCATACTTACCTTTTTGTACGTACTTACTAAAAGTAAGTTTAGGTGTTAGCGTATTTAAACACAAGACAAAACGATGGAGACTTCCCATGATCGCTATTACTGGTGCCACTGGCCAACTTGGTCACTATGTTATTGAATCCTTGATGAAAACGGTTCCTGCCAGCCAAATAGTGGCTATCGTTCGTAATCCGGCAAAAGCCCAGGCCCTGGCAGCACAAGGCATTACCGTGCGTCAGGCTGACTACGGCGATGAAGCCGCACTGACATCTGCACTTCAGGGAGTGGAAAAACTACTGCTGATCTCTTCCAGCGAAGTGGGTCAACGTGCCCCGCAGCATCGTAATGTTATTAATGCCGCAAAGGCGGCTGGCGTGAAATTTATCGCTTATACCAGCCTGCTACATGCAGATACCTCCCCGCTCAGCCTCGCCGATGAGCACATCGAGACGGAGAAAATGCTGGCTGATTCTGGCATCGTTTACACCCTGCTGCGCAACGGCTGGTACACCGAAAACTACCTCGCCAGCGCCCCGGCAGCACTGGAACACGGCGTATTTATCGGTGCGGCGGGCGATGGCAAAATCGCCTCAGCAACGCGGGCAGATTATGCGGCAGCTGCGGCACGCGTGATTAGCGAAGCCGGTCACGAAGGCAAGGTTTACGAACTGGCGGGCGATAGTGCCTGGACGTTGACACAGTTAGCGGCAGAGCTGACCAAACAGAGCGGAAAATCCGTTACCTATCAAAATCTGAGCGAAGCCGATTTCGCCGCGGCACTGAAAAGCGTCGGACTGCCCGACGGACTGGCGGATATGCTGGCGGATTCTGACGTTGGCGCATCGAAAGGTGGTCTGTTTGATAACAGCAAAACGCTTAGCAAATTGATTGGCCGCCCAACGACAACGTTAGCCGAAAGCGTAAGCCATCTTTTTAATGTTAATAACTAGTTAATTAAAGTGGCATCCTCCCGCATCCTCTCTAATAATGACGGGATGCCGGGAGCAATCATGTCTGCTTCCTGAACTTTCTTCTGACAGACCAATGGATGCCAGTAATGATTAGCGGCGTGCTGTACGCCCTGTTAGCAGGGTTGATGTGGGGGCTTATTTTTGTCGGGCCGTTGATCGTACCGGAATACCCGGCGATGTTGCAGTCGATGGGGCGTTATCTGGCGTTAGGGTTAATTGCGCTGCCCATTGCCTGGCTGGGACGCGTGCGTCTGCGTCAGTTGGCGCGTCGGGACTGGCTTACCGCCTTGATGCTCACTATGATGGGCAACCTCATTTATTACTTCTGCCTTGCCAGTGCCATTCAACGTACTGGCGCGCCTGTTTCCACGATGATTATCGGCACCCTGCCGGTGGTCATTCCTGTCTTTGCCAATCTGCTTTATAGCCAGCGCGACGGCAAACTCGCGTGGGGAAAACTCGCCCCGGCACTGATTTGTATTGGCATCGGGCTGGCGAGTGTGAATATTGCTGAGTTAAACCACGGACTCCCCGATTTTGACTGGGCACGTTATACCTCTGGCATCGTGCTAGCGTTAGTTTCCGTGGTCTGCTGGGCATGGTATGCCCTGCGCAACGCCCGCTGGCTGCGGGAAAATCCCGACAAACATCCGATGATGTGGGCGACGGCGCAGGCGCTGGTCACGCTGCCGGTTTCTCTCATCGGCTATCTCGTCGCCTGTTACTGGCTGAATATACAAACGCCGGACTTCTCCTTACCTTTTGGCCCCCGTCCGCTGGTGTTTATTAGTCTGATGGTTGCGATAGCCGTGCTTTGCTCATGGGTTGGCGCACTCTGCTGGAACGTCGCCAGCCAGCGATTACCGACAGTGATTCTCGGGCCGCTGATTGTTTTCGAAACGCTGGCAGGTTTGCTGTACACCTTTTTACTCCGCCAGCAAATGCCGCCGCTAATGACGCTGAGCGGTATCGCGCTGTTAGTGATTGGCGTAGTCATTGCGGTCAGAGCAAAACCAGAAAAACCTTTAACTGAATCTGTCTCAGAAAGTTGACACGCTGGCAGTGAGTTAAATAAGCCTCTGCTACGTAAGGGTTATAGCTTTTGCCTTAAAGATGCATTTAAAATACATCTTATCTTATTAAGAATGAGGTATCAGCTATGGCTTATCGCGACCAACCTTTAGGTGAACTGGCGCTCTCTATCCCTCGCGCTTCGGCTCTGTTTCGTAAATATGATATGGATTACTGCTGTGGCGGTAAGCAGACGCTGGCGCGCGCGGCGGCACGTAAAGAACTGGATGTTGAGGTCATTGAAGCTGAACTGGCAAAGCTTGCTGAACAACCGATTGAGAAAGACTGGCGTAGCGCCCCGCTGGCAGAAATCATTGACCATATCATCGTGCGCTACCACGATCGTCACCGCGAGCAGCTGCCGGAGCTGATCCTGCAAGCGACTAAAGTCGAGCGCGTTCACGCCGACAAACCGAGCGTGCCAAAAGGGCTGACAAAATACCTGACTATGCTGCATGAAGAGCTTTCCAGCCACATGATGAAAGAAGAGCAGATCCTCTTCCCGATGATCAAACAAGGCATGGGCAGCCAGGCAATGGGACCAATCAGCGTGATGGAAAGCGAGCACGATGAAGCGGGCGAACTGCTGGAAGTGATCAAACACACTACCAATAACGTCACACCGCCGCCAGAAGCCTGCACCACCTGGAAAGCGATGTATAACGGCATTAATGAACTGATTGATGACCTGATGGATCACATCAGCCTGGAAAACAATGTACTGTTCCCACGCGCGCTGGCGGGTGAGTAATCTAAAAGCTGGATGGCATTGCGCCATCCAGCATGATAATGCGGTTATTTCCGCAGTTCAGCAGCCCGCTTCTTACCAATAAACAACCAGCCCAGCCCCAGTGCGATAAACCACAGCGGGGTGACCAACAGCGCCTGGCGAGTGTCATCTTCCAGTGTCAGCAACACGACCACGAACACAAAGAACGCCATACATACCCAGCACATCAGCTTGCCGAGCGGCATCTTATAGATCGACTTCTCATGCAGATGAGGACGCTGTTTGCGGTACACCAGGTACGAGCAAAGGATAATCGTCCAGACGAACATAAACAGAATCGCGGAAACGGTCGTGATCATCGTGAACGCGCCAATCACGCTGGGATTCACATACAGCATCACCACGCCGCCGAGCAGACAGATACACGAGAAGGTCAACCCTTTCGCGGGTACTGCGCGCTTAGAAAGTTTAGCGAACGCTTTCGGTGCCACACCTTCCTGCGCCAGACCAAACAGCATACGGCTGGTAGAGAAGACGCCGCTGTTAGCGGAAGACGCCGCAGAGGTCAGCACCACAAAGTTGATCACGCTGGCAGCCGCAGGCAAACCTACCAACACAAACAGTTCAACAAACGGGCTCTTCTCCGGGACTACCGAACTCCACGGCGTCACGGACATAATCACAATCAGCGCGAAGACGTAGAACATAATGATACGGATCGGAATGGAGTTAATCGCGCGTGGCAGTGATTTCTCCGGATCTTTGGTTTCCGCAGCTGTTGTACCTACCAGCTCAATCCCCACGAAAGCGAAAACCGCTATCTGGAATCCGGCAAAGAAGCCACTTAAACCTTTCGGGAACCAGCCGCCGTCATTCCACAAATGCGCGAATGACGCTTCCACACCGGTCGGTGACTGAAAGTGCATCGCCACCATGACCAGGCCGACGACAATCAGCGACACGATGGCGACGATTTTGATCATCGCAAACCAGAACTCCATCTCACCGAACATTTTCACGGTGGCAAGGTTGAGCGTCAGCAGCAGCACTATCACCGCCAGCGAGGCGACCCAGTCGGAGAGATCGGGGAACCAGAACTGAGCATAAGCCGTGATCGCCACCACGTCTGCCATACCGGTTACAACCCAGCAGAACCAGTAGGTCCAGCCGGTGAAATATCCTGCCCACGGCCCGAGTAAATCGGAAGCGAAGTCACTAAAAGATTTGTATTCCAGATTCGAAAGCAGCAATTCCCCCATTGCCCGCATCACGAAAAAGAGCATAAAACCAATGATCATATAAACGAAAATGATCGACGGCCCGGCAAGGCTAATCGTTTTGCCGGACCCCATAAACAACCCCGTACCAATGGCACCGCCAATGGCAATAAGCTGAATATGTCGGTTTGTGAGATTGCGCCGTAGCGACTGTTCAGCCGGAGCCTGATCATCGGCAACGACTTTTACCTGATCTACCATGTTTTTTTCTTCCTGTACCTGTCTGTGTTGTTCAGGCTCTACGGCCTTTAGTCAGTCTATGATACGACGAATCTGTATCGGGACTCATCGATATTAGGTAACAATACGCGGGATGAATACTAAGATTTAGATCTAATGTTAATTTTATGTTTAAAGTGAGTGTCATATCACGGTGATAACGCGAAACAGCTCACAAAAATACACGCTTACGGGGTCTTTGCAACACAAAATAGCGCCGTTTGGCAAACTGAAGGGTTTATTGCTGAATGCCTGCTCCCCTCTGGTTCGAGGGGAACAGAATGCGCTGCTTAGAGAATTTCCAGCAGTTCGACTTCAAACACCAGGGTACTGAACGGAGGGATGGATGCGCCTGCGCCGCGCTCGCCATATGCCAGTTCCTGCGGGATAGTCAGTTCCCATTTAGAACCTACCGGCATCAGAGTCAGTGCTTCAATCCAGCCAGGGATCACGCCATTAACCGGAAATTCAGCGGGTTCACCACGAGCAACGGAGCTGTCAAACACGGTGCCGTCGATCAGTTTACCGGTGTAATGAACACGAACGCGGTCGGTACGTGCCGGAATTGCGCCTTCACCCTGGTTGATCACGCGGAATTGCAGGCCAGATTCGGTGCTATTCACACCTTCTTTTTTGGCGTTTTCTTCCAGGTATTTCACACCTTCAGCAGCCATCGCCTGGAAACGCTGACGACGAACGGCATCGGCGCGCTCGTGGATTTCACGCAGCGCGCGATGCACCACATCAACCGGAACAGCCGGATGTTTGCCTTCCAGCGCATCGGCAATACCTGCAACCAGTGCTTCTGGCAGCAGCCCTTCCAGGCCAGATTCACTCAGTTGTTGCCCTACCTGCAAACCAATGCCGTAGCTTGCTTGCGCTTCGATGGTGTCAAAAGTTGGGGTGGTCATCGTATTTCCTTTCTTAGGGTATAAAAGTAGCGGGCAGCATATCAGCCACACTTCTTTGGGTAAAACTTTGTCGCAGGAATGATGACAAATCCCGGGGAAAAAGAAACAATAGCAATATCCCGTATGAATATAATAAAGGCGGGTTTACCACGGACATCATAGCGTTAGCTTATTCATAGGCTATGATTGAGGAACAAGACGCGGAGCAGGAGGAAACCATGCCCGGGCGCTTTGAACTAAAACCAACCCTGGAGAAAGTCTGGCACGCGCCGGACAATTTTCGCTTCATGGACCCGCTGCCGCCGATGCATCGTCGGGGGATCATTATTGCCGCCATTGTATTGGTGGTCGGATTTCTGCTTCCATCTGATGATACGCCCAACGCGCCGGTGGTGACGCGTGAAGCGCAGTTAGATATTCAGTCGCAATCACAACCGCCGACAGAAGAACAGCTGCGGGCGCAATTAGTCACCCCACAAAATGATCCTGATCAGGTGGCTCCGGTCGCTCCAGAACCTATACAGGAAGGCCAGCCAGAAGAGCAGCCGCAAACTACCCAAACGCAACCATTCCAGCCAGATAGCGGAATTGATAATCAATGGCGCTCTTACCGTGTCGAACCCGGTAAAACGATGGCGCAGCTGTTCCGCGACCACGGACTGCCCGCTACCGATGTCTATGCAATGGCGCAGGTAGAAGGCGCGGGTAAGCCGCTGAGTAATTTGCAAAACGGGCAAATGGTGAAAATCCGCCAGAACGCCAGCGGCGTGGTGACGGGCTTAACCATTGATACGGGGAATAATCAACAGGTCCTGTTTACCCGCCAGCCGGATGGCAGTTTTATTCGTGCGCGGTAGATGAAGGGTCAACCAAAAGCCAGCTAAGGATTGTCTCTTTGATGACCTTACGTCTGGCTTCCAGTGCCTGGGGGGAAACCATACTGATATGTTGACATCCTCCACGCCCTGAAGGACGTGGATCCCTGCTTCGTTCAGGCTGTCGCCTGAATCATTTCGGTGGGTTCCTGCTTCAACGAGCGGCCTGACTGCACCATCTCTCC
>NZ_JAHZSO010000037.1:0-1745 GCF_028421345.1 Escherichia sp. S10b | reverse complement strand
AAAGCCTCCCTCAGGGAGGGGAGGCAGGGAAATAAGGCTTAAAAGGAAATAACTTCCGTACCCGAAAGAAAGCCATTCCACTGAGCTATTTATCACAATAATACTGACAACTAAAGGGGGACAGAAATATGAATGGATTCAGAAACAGTTCACGGAACGGTCAGGTCTGGTGCTGGCAGCGTGCCGGAAGCCGGGCCGTTATTCTGGAGGTCAGTGGACGCAGGATGGAAGCGGCAGAAGCATGGCGACGGGCTGCCGGTGTTGCGCCCCGGACAGACTGGCAGCAGTTTGCCCGAAAAAGGGCTGCACACTGCCACCGGCGTTGCCGGGGAAGGGGGTAACGAAAAAAGCAGCCTTCATTACTCCAGGAGTCAGAAGGCTGAAAGAAGTTTATGAGATTTGCTTTTTTTAATATCCGGTCGGGAAGTATGACCGGACAGTTCTGAGTAGCACAGATTTTTTTCCGTATTAAGTCGAGATTTTATATTTTGTGATTAATTTCACAAAATAAGGTGTTGTTCAATGTGTGCTGTAATATTCAGGATGTCTGAAATACAGGTGCCATTTATTTGATATGGAGAGTAACATGAGGAAATATATTCCACGGGTATTATTTATCTTTTCATGGCGGTATTAACTTCCCTAGTTTCATCTTCATACCTTATTGGGTGTATTAAAAACAGTAGGCTGCCAAAGTCTTAAACAAGTTTCAATTCTCCATGACAGTTCAACATCAGCCAGAGGAAATTCCCATTCTGGACCAGCGGGAGCATACGAACAATAATTTTCGGCTTCGCGCTATAGCGGGCTCAAGTTAGGTTGTCCCCTGAATCTCCAGACAACTAATATCTGATCGCGCCAGTGGTGGCTGTTATTCAGGATGGTATCTCAGTGCATGTCGATGTGGTTATCGTTGAACGGCGTTCGTTCAGTATTGTTGCAGCAGTATAGCTGGCTGATGACAGTCATTTACGTTCGGAACGCAGATGCTGGGATACTCTTCTGGAAGAGGTTCTGAGGCAGGCTGGCATTCCGTTGCTCAGAAGTCACGATGCAAGAAAACTGCTGCAGATGACCGAAGAATGGCTGAATAAGACGCAGGTTTCAGAAATGCGAAGACCCCACTCGTTAATCCATTAACTCGTGAGGTCTGCATGATGCACTTTAGCACTACTGATTGTAGCCTCTTCTTTGCAAAGATGTCAAAGTTTATGACGAAATATACCCTTATCGGGTTGCTTGCCGTGTGCGCCACGGTGTTGTGTTTTTCACTGATATTCAGGGAACAGTTATGTGAACTGAATATTCACAGGGGAAATACAGTGGTGCAGGTAACTCTGGCCTGAAGCACGGAAGTAAGCTGCCGGGCGGGGACGGAAGTCCCCGCTTTCCGGAAGTGTGAGGTATTTCAGGGGCAGACACCCGAAATGCTAGAAACTGCCGGTCCCGCCCGGGGCCGGTACCCTGGTTAAAGCATTTCCTACTTTTCAGTCATTTTATTATCAAAATTACATTAAACGGTCGTAATCAGACATGATTTGTGCGCCAACACAGATCATCGTCACAACTTTCAAGTCGCTGATTTCAAAAAACTGTAGTATTCTCTGCGAAACGATCCCTGTTTAAGTATTGAGGAGGCGAGATGTCGCAGACAGAAAATACAGTGACTTCCTCATCTGGCGCAAAACGAGCATACAGAAAGGGGAATCCGCTTTCTGATGCAGAGAAACAAAGATTATCAGTGG
>NZ_JAHZSO010000036.1:0-72508 GCF_028421345.1 Escherichia sp. S10b | reverse complement strand
GCAAGATAGTTTGGATACATCTGTAATTCATTGAAATCTGGTGGCCCCTGCTGGACTTGAACCAGCGACCAAGCGATTATGAGTCGCCTGCTCTAACCACTGAGCTAAGGGGCCATGGTAGCGGATTATAAAGTAACTCCGTGTCGCAATCCAGCCATTACCGTGCGCCTGCTGTTTTTATAAACAATGTATTTTCAATCCGTTATACTTTTCCTGGTGATGTTAGAAAGGAGTAAATATGGTTGAGGATATTTTGGCTCCAGGGTTACGGGTCGTGTTTTGCGGTATCAACCCTGGGCTTTCATCCGCCGGGACTGGTTTTCCCTTTGCTCATCCAGCAAATCGCTTCTGGAAGGTGATATATCAGGCCGGGTTTACCGACCGTCAGTTGAAGCCGCAGGAGGCACAGCATCTGCTGGATTATCGTTGTGGCGTCACCAAACTGGTAGACCGTCCAACGGTGCAAGCCAATGAAGTTTCAAAGCAGGAGCTGCACGCAGGTGGGCGTAAGCTGATTGAAAAAATTGAAGATTATCAGCCGCAGGCGTTGGCGATTCTGGGCAAACAAGCATATGAACAGGGATTCAGCCAGCGCGGTGCACAGTGGGGGAAACAAACGCTCACCATTGGTTCGACGCAGATTTGGGTGCTGCCAAATCCCAGCGGTTTAAGTCGCGTTTCACTAGAGAAACTGGTTGAAGCGTATCGCGAGCTGGACCAGGCGCTGGTAGTGCGTGGGCGATAAAAAACGCCACCGAAAAGGTGGCGTTTGTGCAAAGGGACTAGTGCCGGGTGCGGCGTAACGCCTGATCCGGCCTACCGATTAATCGTCCAGGAAGCTACGCAACACTTCAGAACGGCTCGGGTGACGCAGTTTGCGCAGCGCCTTCGCTTCGATCTGACGGATACGTTCGCGGGTAACGTCGAACTGTTTACCCACTTCTTCCAGCGTGTGGTCGGTGTTCATATCGATACCGAAACGCATACGCAGAACTTTCGCTTCACGCGCGGTCAGGCCAGCCAGCACGTCGTGCGTTGCCGCACGCAGGCTTTCGGTGGTCGCAGAATCCAGCGGCAGCTCGAGGGTGGTATCCTCGATGAAATCCCCCAGATGCGAATCTTCATCATCACCGATCGGCGTTTCCATGGAGATTGGCTCTTTGGCGATCTTCAGCACTTTGCGGATCTTGTCTTCCGGCATCAGCATACGTTCAGCCAGTTCTTCCGGCGTCGGTTCACGGCCCATCTCTTGCAGCATCTGGCGAGAAATACGGTTGAGTTTGTTGATAGTCTCAATCATATGCACCGGAATACGGATGGTGCGCGCCTGATCCGCGATAGAACGGGTGATCGCCTGACGGATCCACCAGGTTGCGTAGGTGGAGAACTTGTAACCACGGCGGTATTCGAATTTATCAACCGCTTTCATCAGACCGATGTTGCCTTCCTGAATCAGGTCAAGGAACTGCAAGCCACGGTTGGTGTATTTCTTGGCGATAGAAATAACCAGACGTAAGTTCGCTTCAACCATCTCTTTCTTCGCACGGCGGGCTTTCGCTTCACCGATGGACATACGACGGTTGATATCTTTAACCTGCTCGATGGTCAGGCCGGTTTCTTCTTCAATCTGCTGCAGTTTCTGCAGGGCGCGATGCACTTCTTCAGAGACATCGTGCAGTTTTTCCGACCACGGCTTGTTCATCGCAATTGCCGCGTTGAACCAGGTATCGCTGGTTTCGTTGCCGGTAAACAGGGTAATGAAGTTTTTCTTCGGCATTTTGCACTGCTCAACGCAGAGCTTCATGATCAGACGTTCTTGCGTACGAACGCGGTCCATCATGACGCGCATGCTGTTGACCAGGTAGTCAAACTGCTTCGGCACCAGGCGGAACTGTTTGAATACTTCAGACAGTTTCAGGATCTCTTCCTGAGCGGCAGCGTGACTGCGACCTTTCGCTTTGATGGTGTCACGCGTTACAACGTACTGAGCGCGTAGTTCCGCAAATTTTTCGCGAGCCAGTTCCGGGTCGATGCTGTTGTCATCATCGGCGCTGTCGTCATCGCCATCTTCTTCGTCTTCATCTTCGTCATCGTCCAGATCTTCCTGGGAAAGCTCAGAACCGACGTGAGTGGCGGTAGGTGCCAGATCTTCTTCTGCGTTCGGGTCAACAAAGCCGGTGATCAGATCGGACAGACGCGCTTCTTCTGCTTCAACACGATCGTACTGTTCCAGCAGATAGGTGATCGCTTCCGGATATTCAGCAACGGAGCATTGAACCTGGTTGATCCCGTCTTCAATACGCTTAGCGATGTCAATTTCGCCTTCGCGGGTCAACAGTTCAACGGTGCCCATTTCACGCATGTACATGCGTACCGGGTCAGTCGTGCGCCCGATTTCAGATTCCACGCTGGAAAGCACCTGCGCGGCGGCTTCGGCAGCATCTTCGTCCGCGGTGTTTTCAGCCAGCATCAGATCATCGGCATCCGGTGCTTCTTCCATCACCTGAATGCCCATGTCGTTGATCATTTGGATGATGTCTTCGATCTGATCTGAATCGACGATATCTTCCGGCAGATGGTCATTGACCTCGGCATAGGTCAGATAGCCTTGCTCCTTACCACGGGTGACAAGAAGTTTCAGCTGTGACTGCGGGTTTTGCTCCATAAGACGGTATCCACACTTATTTCATGAGGTTGGTGTTGGGCGATTGACCCGATGTCCTTCAGCCGTTAACGCTGAAATCCAACGGTTGTTTACCGCCAACGATAATTACGAGGGCGTACTTATATATTTGCCGCTGCCTCTCAGTGCGGCTGTCGGGGGCTTCCCGATCGCTCTTCGGCACTTAAGCCGTTAAATCACTTTTTCGCCAGCTCCTGGTTTAATGTCCAGAGCTCCAGGCGTTCTTCGTTGCTTAAACCATGCGTGCGCTCACGAGCGATTAACTCTTCCTGGCGCAGTTCAAGCAGCGAATCAAACATATGGTTGAGTGAGTCGGTGAAGGTTTGCTCAGCAATATTCTTATCTGCTATATCGTCCCACATCGACAGTTTTTCAAGGGTGGCAGCATTATTTGTACCACGATAGTGCTCTAAAAGTTGCCCGGTGGTCAGACCTGGCTGGGAGAGACAAGTGTTGACCAGTTCTCTGAATAAGCCAAGTCCAGGGAGCTTATTTTCATCCAGATTCTCAAGCGGCGGGACCAACGTCGCTAATTCTGGATTTTGCACCAGCAACCCTATAAGTATACGCATGGTCGTGCGTTTTAGCTGCGGAACAGGGCGAGAAACGCCGCTCTCTGCCGCTTTTGGCATTAATCGTTCAAGCTGGCTGTCATCAAGTATGCCTAATTTGTTGCCTAATTCCTGACGAAGATATATTCGCAGCGTTTCGCCCGGCACTTGCGATATCAATGGCAGTGCCAGCGTACTCAAACGTGCGCGCCCGTCAGGGGTACTCAGATCAACTTGCGGCATCAGGCTGTTAAACAGAAATGCGGAAAGCGGCATCGCCTGCTCCATCCGCGCTTCAAACGCTTCTTTACCTTCTTTTCGTACCAGCGTGTCAGGGTCTTCGCCATCCGGCAAAAACATAAAGCGTAGCTGACGGCCGTCTGTCATGTAAGGCAGCGCCGTTTCCAGCGCTCGCCATGCGGCATCGCGGCCTGCACGGTCGCCGTCATAACAGCAAATGACATTGTTGGTCGCGCGGAACAACAGTTGTATGTGATCGGCGGTGGTTGACGTACCTAACGACGCAACGGCGTAATTAATGCCGTATTGCGCCAGCGCCACCACGTCCATATAGCCTTCGACCACAAGCAGACGATTGGGTTCAGCGTTATCCTGCTGCGCTTCATAAAGACCGTAAAGCTGGCGGCCTTTATGGAAAATGTCTGTTTCCGGCGAGTTCAGGTATTTGGGGGTATCGTTGCCCAGCACGCGCCCGCCAAAACCAATCACCCGACCGCGTTTATCGCGAATGGGGAACATCACCCGCTCGCGGAAACGATCGTAACTGCGTCCCTGATCGTTAGTGACCAACATCCCCGCATCAATCAATGACTGGCGATTTTCTGGATTGCCGCCAAACCGCTTCAGGACGTTGTCCCAGCCGGGGGGCGCAAAACCAATCGCAAAGCGAGCGATAACCTCGTGGCTTAATCCGCGTTTTTCCAGATATTGGCGCGCAGACGTGGCAACAGGTTGTTGTAAAGATTGTTGGTAAAACGTATTCAGACCGTCCATCAACTGATAAAGCGTTTGCCTCTGATGGCGCTCGATCTGGCTGGGGCCGCTGCCTGCTTCAAATGGCACTTCAAGATTGTGCATTGCTGCCAGCTCTTCGACCGTTTCAACGAACTCGAGCTTGTCGTAGTTCATCAGGAAGTCGATCGCGTTGCCGTGCGCGCCACATCCAAAGCAGTGGTAAAACTGTTTCTCACCGTTAACGGTGAATGACGGGGTTTTCTCGTTGTGGAATGGACAACACGCGTGGAAATTCTTGCCCTGCTTTTTCAGCTTCACACGGGCATCGATCAGATCGACGATGTCAGTGCGTGCCAGCAGATCATTAATGAATACGCGTGGGATTCGTCCAGCCATAGGCCCCGATTTTTAGCAATTCATAAACGAAAATAAGCCGCGCATTCCTTTCGGAAGCACGGCCTTACAACTACAACTCGGTCTGATCGGAGAGCAACGCTCTCGGGGAATTAGTACAGACGAGTGCGGCGTGCGTTTTCGCGAGCCAGTTTCTTCGCGTGACGTTTCACTGCAGAAGCTTTAGCGCGCTTACGTTCGGTAGTCGGTTTTTCATAGAACTCACGACGACGAACTTCCGCCAGAACACCTGCTTTTTCGCAGGAACGCTTGAAGCGACGCAGAGCTACGTCGAACGGCTCGTTTTCACGTACTTTAATTACCGGCATGTGCCTCTCACCTTTGATTAATTCGGTTTGCCGCTGGCATCAACGCCAGCTTATTTCAAAATGGTGCGGAATTTTACTGCAATTGCTGCTGCTTTGTAAAGCACCGCGGCCTTTTTTGAAAGGGACTTTTATAAGGGTGAGGAGTATACACGAGGCTTTCTCCAGGGGCGAACAAAGTTTTACATCAACCCGCATTGGTCCTACACTGCGCGGTAATAAAGCGAGGTAAAACAAGTCATGCGTGTACTGGGTATTGAAACTTCCTGCGATGAAACCGGCATCGCCATTTACGACGATGAAAAAGGTTTGTTAGCCAACCAATTGTATAGTCAGGTGAAATTGCACGCTGACTACGGCGGCGTCGTGCCTGAACTGGCCTCCCGCGATCACGTGCGCAAAACCGTACCGTTGATCCAGGCGGCGCTAAAGGAGTCTGGTTTAACGGCAAAAGACATTGATGCTGTGGCCTATACCGCAGGCCCTGGATTAGTCGGCGCACTGCTGGTTGGCGCAACCGTGGGGCGTTCTCTGGCGTTTGCCTGGAACGTTCCGGCAATCCCGGTACACCATATGGAAGGGCATCTGTTAGCGCCGATGCTGGAAGATAACCCGCCGGAATTTCCGTTTGTCGCGCTGCTGGTGTCCGGCGGTCATACGCAGTTAATCAGCGTGACTGGCATTGGTCAGTACGAGCTGCTCGGCGAGTCTATCGATGATGCCGCCGGTGAAGCGTTTGATAAAACCGCGAAGCTGCTGGGGCTGGATTATCCTGGCGGACCGTTACTGTCGAAAATGGCGGCTCAGGGTACTGCCGGGCGCTTTGTTTTCCCGCGTCCGATGACCGACCGTCCGGGGCTGGATTTCAGCTTCTCCGGTCTGAAAACCTTCGCGGCAAATACCATTCGTGACAACGGCACCGACGACCAGACGCGTGCTGATATCGCCCGCGCCTTTGAAGATGCGGTGGTCGATACGCTGATGATTAAGTGCAAGCGAGCGTTGGATCAGACTGGCTTTAAGCGACTGGTCATGGCAGGCGGCGTGAGTGCTAACCGTACGTTACGGGCGAAGCTGGCTGAAATGATGAAAAAACGCCGCGGCGAAGTGTTCTACGCGCGTCCGGAGTTTTGTACTGATAACGGCGCGATGATCGCCTATGCCGGAATGGTGCGGTTTAAAGCAGGCGCGACGGCGGATCTCGGCGTTAGCGTGCGTCCGCGCTGGCCACTGGCGGAGTTACCGGCCGCGTAAAACTATCGGGTGCCGGAGAGCAATTTCCGGCACCGTCCTTACTTAAAGCAACACCACGGGCATCCACAGTAAGCCGGTAATCACCAGCAATACGAGGAATATCAGCCCAAAAATCGCCCCCAGTCGCCAGTAATCCGCCGTTGGCAGATAACCACTACCGTAGTAAATCGGACTGGGTCCGGTGGCGTATGGTGTAAGAATGCTCCCCAGACCAATTGCCGCGCCAACCATCAGGCAGAACACCGGCAGCGGGATTTCCGGCATCGCCAGCGCGGCGGCGATCATCATCGGTGCGAGGGCGGAGGTATACGCCGTGGCGCTGGCGAAAAAGTAGCGCAGTAGATAAAACACCACAATCAATGCCACCATCACCATCGTCGGCGAATAACCACTTAAGCTGCCTGCTAACAGTTTGCCAAACCAGCTAATAAAACCGGTGTTGTTGAGTCCGGTAGCGAGGGTGATAAGCGAGGCCAGCCAGAAGAAAACGTTCCACGCGGCTTTATTACTGACAATGTCGTCCCAACTGATAATGCGCAGAAGCAGCATCAGTGCCACCACGCTGTAACCGACCATCGCGGCATCGATATAATCACCGCCGAAAATCCACAGCACCAGCGCGCCTACCATCAGCCCCAGCATCCGTTTTTCACGCGAACAGAGCGGGCCCATTGCCTGCAGTTCCGTCTCTGCCCAGCGCGGCACCTGATCGCCTGACTTCAGTACCGGCGGGTACAGCACATAAGCCAGCCAGGGAACCAGCAGCACCAGCAAAATACTGAGCGGCAACATCCCGAGGAACCAGTCGCCCCAACTCAGCGTGGCGTGAGATGCGCTTTTCATCAGTCCAATTAACAGCAAGTTTGGTGCCATCGCCGTCAAGAAAATGGCGCTGGTCACGCAGTCGGCAACAATCCCCATCCACATGATGTACGAGCCAATGCTGCGCGAACTGCTGTCGTTTGGTTGTGATTGATAGAGCGGTGGCAGGTTACGGATGATGGGATAGATAATCCCCGCACCACGCGCCGAGTTGGACGGTGTTACAGGTGCGAGGATCAGCTCGGAGAACATCACCGCATAGCCGAGAAACAGCGTGCGATGTCCCATCTTTTTCACCAGAATCAGCGCAATGCGGCGTCCCAGCCCGGTTTTTTCATAGCCTGTGCCAAACATAAAGGCGGCGAAAATCAGCCAGATAACCGAATTAGAAAAACCGGAAACCGCCCACGAGAGGGATTTTGCAGTGAATTTAAAGCCTGGCTGGGCGAGCTGTTCGGGGCTGAACAGCAGCCAGGGAGAGAGTATGGCGATGATGGATATACCCACCATCGCCACCACGGCACCCGGCACGGGTTCGAGGATCAGTCCAACGATCACGCCAGTAAAAACGGCAAAGTAGAGCCAGGTATGACTCTCCAGCCCTGCGGGAACCGGAATTAGAGCAATAATGGCGATGACCGCCAGCGGCGCAAGGTATCGCCACCATTCAGTGGAAGGTTTCATCGTGTTATGCCTGCGAAAAAGGAGAGGGGGCGAGCCTCTCCGGGAGGGTTATTTGATGTAATGGACGTGCTCGCAGATCTCTTCCACGATGGGATCGCGGCGTTCGGCGAACAGCTTTTTGTTTTCGGCTATCAGGTTGTTGCCGTGGGTATCAATAGAGACAATCAGCGGGCCGAACTCTTTGACCCGGCAGACCCACAGTGACTCCGGCATCCCGAGTTCTGTCCAGTGCACTTCTTCAATCTCTTCCACCTGGGTTGCCGCCAGCACCGCGCAGCCTGCCGGGAAAATCACATGTAGCGCCTTGAATTTCTGGCAGCCTTCTTCGGTCAGCGGCCCCATTCCGCCTTTGCCAACCACCAGTTTCACGCCGGTCTGCTCGATAAATTCACGTTCAAAACTTTCCATACGCATACTGGTTGTCGGGCCAACGGAAACCATCTCCCATTTATCGCCGTTTTTGCGCACGATGGGGCCAGCGTGGAAAATCGCTTTGCCGTTGAGATCGTAAGGGATCGGACGTTTCAGTTCGATCAAGCGGCGGTGACAAACGTCACGGCAGGTCACCAGCGTACCGGTCAGGTAGATCACATCGCCGACGCGAATATCTTGCAGATCTTCAGCTTTGATCGGGGTTGTCAGGATCTTTTTCATAACGCGCTCCGGGTGTGAGACAGATTTTCAAAGGTGAGATCGGCATGAACCAGCAGCGTGCCGCGACGATGCGCCCAGCAGCCGGTAGAGACAGCAACGCCGATGGTTGACGGATGGCGGGCGGCAGATTCGATATGCACGCCCATCACTGAACTGTTGCCGGTCAGCCCTTGTGGACCAATCTCCAGACGGTTGAGTCCTTCTTCCAGGCGTAGCTCCAGCTCTGCCGCTTTTGGATTGGGATGGCGGCTGCCAATCGGACGCAAAATGGCTTTACGCGAGAGTACGGCGGCGGTTTCCACCGAGGTGGCGATGCCCACGCCCACCAGTACCGGTGGACAGGCGTTTACGGCGAGGGCGGAGATATTTTCGAAGACGAATTTCACCACGCCTTCGTAGCCTTCTGACGGCATTAACACTTTCGAGCGGCCAGGTAGCGTGCAGCCGCCGCCTGCCATGTAAACTTCGATTTCTGCATCGTCATTGTCGGGGATGATGTCCCAGGTGACCCACGGTACGCCGCTACCGGTATTTTTGCCGGTGTTTACTTCGTCAAAAATTTCTACCGCATTGTGACGTAGTGGCGCTTTGACGGTTGCCTCTTCCACGGCTTGTTTGAGTATGCTTTGCAGCTCGCCAAGCAGTGGGAAGCGGGAACCGACTTTAACGAAGAACATAATCTCCCCGGTGTCCTGACAGGCAGGACGATTCAGGTCAATCGCTTTTTGCATGTTGTCGAACATCGTATGGTAGATAATTTTCCCCATCGACGACGTTTCGGCATCCTTTAGCTGTTTTAGTTTATCCACCACGTCATCAGGCATTCGGGTAGAAATCATGGCGGTAAAGTTAGCGACAATCTCTGTCAACTTATTCACTGCCTGTTGCTTATTACTTTCGCTCATCATGGCAACTCCAGTTTTTGTATTTGTCTGGAAAAATTCACCGCCACAAACTACCACTAAAAATGTGGTTTTATATTTTTTGCCACCGTGAATATGTAATTAACAGTTCGTGAATCAACGCGAAAATAAGAATGAATATTGCGCCAGAGCAGGGAATGGCAATGTTTTGCGAAATACACTGCGCTTATCACAACTGCGGATAATTAACGATGCTGAATAGCTGGCCTTTAGCCAAAGACTTGCAGGTACTGGTAGAAATCGTCCACAGCGGGAGTTTTAGTGCTGCAGCGGCGACGCTTGGGCAAACGCCTGCATTTGTCACCAAGCGGATCCAAATCCTTGAAAATACGCTGGCAACAACGCTGCTGAACCGCTCCGCTCGCGGCGTGGCGCTGACTGAAAGTGGCCAACGTTGTTACGAACATGCGCTGGAAATCCTCACCCAATATCAGCGACTGGTCGATGACGTCACGCAAATCAAAACGCGCCCGGAGGGGATGATTCGTATTGGTTGCAGTTTTGGTTTTGGGCGCAGCCATATTGCGCCAGCCATTACCGAACTTATGCGCAATTATCCTGAGTTACAGGTGCATTTTGAATTGTTCGATCGGCAAATTGATTTAGTGCAGGATAATATTGATCTGGATATTCGTATTAATGACGAAATTCCTGATTATTATATTGCGCATCTGTTAACGAAAAATAAAAGAATATTATGCGCAGCACCTGAGTATCTGCAAAAATATCCGCAGCCACAATCATTACAGGAATTAAGTCGTCATGACTGTCTGGTGACCAAAGAGCGCGATATGACCCACGGAATATGGGAGTTGGGGAACGGTCAGGAGAAAAAATCGGTGAAGGTTAGCGGGCATCTTTCCTCCAATAGCGGCGAGATAGTGTTGCAATGGGCGCTGGAGGGCAAAGGGATTATGCTGCGTTCCGAGTGGGATGTGTTGCCGTTTCTGGAGAGTGGCAAACTGGTGCAAGTATTGCCGGAGTATGCACAAAGCGCCAATATCTGGGCTGTTTACCGGGAGCCGCTCTATCGCAGCATGAAATTACGTGTCTGCGTGGAATTTCTGGCGGCATGGTGCCAGCAACGGCTGGGCAAGCCCGATGAAGGCTATCAGGTCATGTAGAACCACCAGAAATCACTCGGGATCCTTTTCGCGCTTTCTTTTGAATTTCGTCCAGATTTTTGTCTCCTGACGACGCCACAGACGCTGGATGTTGTCATGATGACGCAGCAGGATCAGGCAAGAGAGCATCGAAACCGGGAAGGTGAATTGTGGCTTAAACCACCATACATAAAACGGAGCAATCAGTGCACTGACAATCGCTCCCAGCGACGAGTATCCGCTCAATAGCACGGTCAGTAACCAGGTTCCCGCCATTACTCCGGTGAGATCCCAGCCAATGGGTGCGATGGCACCAAAAGCGGTAGCAACGCCTTTTCCTCCTTTAAATCCGAAGAAAACGGGCCAGATGTGTCCAAGACAGGCGGCGATGGCAATTAAGCCTAGCCAGAAGGGGCTGACACCTAATTCATACGCGCCCCAGACGGGCAACATTCCTTTCAGAACGTCGAAAATCAGTACTGCTACGGCTGCTCCCTTGCCACCGATACGTAACACATTGGTTGCGCCTGGATTGCCGGAGCCGCTGGTTCGCGGATCGGGCAGCCCACACAAGCGGCAAACCAGAATGGCACTGGAAATGGAGCCGCAGAGGTACGCGATGAGGATCATTCCAGGCGCGATTGCACTCATAAGCTGTTCCGTTTTGAAAATTCGTGTTCAACGATGAATCTGTGGATAATACGCACATTTCGCCGGAAGTGGTATCCGGTTAGCCAAAAAGCAGGCAGGACGTGATGGATATTGTATTTATAGAGCAACTTTCGGTAATCACCACTATTGGTGTTTACGACTGGGAACAGACCATCGAACAGAAGTTAGTGTTCGATATCGAAATGGCATGGGATAACCGTAAAGCGGCGAAAAGTGATGATGTGGCGGATTGCCTCAGTTACGCTGACATTGCAGAAACGGTGGTCAGCCACGTCGAGGGGGCGCGTTTTGCGCTGGTGGAACGCGTGGCTGAAGAGGTGGCGGAGCTGCTGTTAGCACGCTTCAACTCGCCGTGGGTGCGTATCAAACTCAGCAAGCCAGGCGCAGTGGCGCGGGCGGCGAATGTTGGCGTAATCATTGAGCGTGGCAATAATCTGAAAGAAAATAATTAATTTTACAGCTGTTAAACCAAACGGTTATAACCTGGTCATACGCAGTAGTTCGGACAAGCGGTACATTTTAATAATTTAGGGGTTTATTGATGAGCGATATGCACTCGCTGCTGATAGCGGCAATATTGGGTGTGGTCGAAGGATTGACAGAATTTCTGCCGGTATCCAGCACGGGCCATATGATTATTGTCGGTCACTTGTTGGGGTTTGAGGGCGACACGGCGAAAACCTTTGAAGTTGTGATCCAGTTAGGATCAATTCTGGCGGTAGTAGTGATGTTCTGGCGGCGTCTGTTTGGCCTGATTGGCATCCACTTTGGCCGCCCGTTGCAGCACGAAGGTGAAAGCAAAGGTCGTTTAACGCTGATCCACATTTTGCTGGGGATGATTCCGGCGGTGGTACTGGGGCTATTGTTCCACGACACGATTAAGTCATTGTTTAACCCGATAAATGTGATGTATGCGCTGGTCGTTGGCGGTTTGTTGCTGATTGCCGCCGAATGCCTGAAGCCGAAAGAGCCGCGTGCGCCGGGTCTTGATGATATGACCTATCGTCAGGCGTTTATGATTGGCTGTTTCCAGTGTCTGGCGCTGTGGCCGGGTTTCTCCCGTTCCGGGGCCACCATTTCAGGTGGGATGCTGATGGGCGTGAGCCGTTACGCTGCTTCCGAGTTCTCGTTCCTGCTGGCGGTACCGATGATGATGGGCGCAACGGCGCTCGATCTCTACAAAAGCTGGGGCTTCCTGACAACCGGCGATATCCCGATGTTTGCCGTTGGGTTTATCACCGCTTTTGTGGTGGCGCTGATAGCGATTAAAACCTTCCTGCAATTGATTAAGCGCATTTCGTTTATCCCGTTCGCCATTTATCGCTTTATTGTGGCGGCTGCGGTGTACGTCGTGTTCTTTTGATTGAGAAAAGGTTCGGGAGCAGGCCTGGTTTTCTCCCTCGCTCTGTAGGGAGAGGGCCGGGGTGGGGGTGATTGTTCGCACCGGTGCTGGTCTGTTCCCCTCACCCTAACCCTCTCCCCGAAGGGGCGAGGGGATGGTTCGTGTTAACGTTTAGTTTTATACTCAGTCAGGCTTTGGGCAACGTTGTTCCTTCCAACTGGCTATCGCCGCAATCCGCCGTCGGGTCAGCTCCTCGCGAATCTCCACACCTTTAAATCCCGCTTCAACGACCGCTTTTGTCGGCACTGACTGCGCCACTTCCCAGGCTTCGCGCAACCAACGGCCTTGCGGGTAGTCCGCTGATTCAAAACCGGTTCTGCCGCGCACGTCAGCCTCGCTGGTCAGCGCCAGTTGCTCGACACGCTGCGGTTTACGCCAGGCATCGATGGAATCAAACAATTTGACGATAGTTTTTGGGTTCAGCATTGGGAAGGTGTGGATGAGATCGTGAAACTCAGCCACCAGTCTGGCTAAATCGCGAATTTCATTTGGCACGCGCAGACGCTGGCAGAGTTGTTCCACTAATTTCACACCCGCCGGACCGTGACCATGATGACGCGGCCAAAGTTCTGGCGGCGTCAGTCCTTTACCGAGATCGTGGCATAAAGTTGCGAAACGGACATCGACCTGCGGACTCAGCATCGCCGCCATTGAGAGCGTCATTAAGGTATGAATACCCGTGTCGATTTCCGGATGCCACCTGGCAGGGGCCGGAACGCCAAACAGTGCGTCAATTTCCGGGAATAAAACGCGCAGTGCGCCACAATCGCGCAGTACCTGGAAGAACACCTGTGGATTGCGGGTGGTGAGGGCGCTTTCCGTCTCTTTCCATACCCGTTCAGGCGTCAGGTGTTCCAGTTCACCCGCATGGGTCATCTCGCGCATCAGCGTCAGAGTTTCATCGGCAATACGAAAACCGAGGTGGGCATAACGCGCAGCAAAACGCGCCACGCGCAGAACGCGTAACGGATCTTCGCCAAAAGCGGGGGAAACATGGCGCAACAGACGATTTTGCAGATCGCCCAGACCGTTGTACGGGTCGATAATCTCGCCGTTATCGTCCTGGGCCAGCGCATTAATGGTCAGATCGCGACGCTTAAGATCATCTTCCAGCGTGACATCCGGTGCGGCATAGCAAGTAAAACCGGTGTAACCGGAACCGGATTTCCGTTCGGTACGTGCCAGCGCATACTCTTCATGCGTTTGCGGATGCAGAAACACAGGAAAATCGCGGCCTACCTGCTGGTAGCCCGCGTCGAGCATCTCCTGTGGCGTACTGCCGACCACCACCCAATCTCTGTCTTTGACCGGTAGCCCTAACAATGCATCCCGAACAGCACCACCGACCAGATAAATCTTCACGCCATCATCCCTTCGTCAAATACACAATTCCTAATAATAAGACAGTGCAACGAAGAAGGCGATTTAGTTCATCCAGCGATCTTTGCGTTTGCGCGTTGGGATCAGGTGTGGCAGTACCAGACCGAGCAGCAAGCCAAGCCCCAGCACGCCACCGCCATACATAAACCATTGCATGATGATGGTGCGCTGTTTGTCATCCAACTGTACGCTGGCGGCATCGACCTTTTTCTGCGCGACAATCAGCTCGTTTTTCAATTTCTGATTTTCTTCTTTTAATCCGTTGATCACGCTGTCGCTCTGCGCCACTTTTTGCTGCATTTCTGCGGTGCGCTGATTCCAGGTGTTATCGATATTGGTGAGTTTATCGGTCAGGGTTTTGACCTGATTTTCCAGATCTGGCACACGGGAGCGCAGGCTTGGCTCAGTGCTAAGTTGTTTCAACGGGATCCAGGCGGTACGGCCAGAGCTGTCTTTCACCTGGGCATAATTGGTGTTGGCGTCAGTTTGTAATAAGGTCACTTCCTCGCCGGCGTTAACCGTGCCCACGAGGCGATAATGATCTCCCGGACCGCTACGGACCCAGGTATTCAGTTCATCAGAAACATAGCGCGTTTCTTCAGCGTGTGAGACGGCAGTGGCGCTAAGTGCGAGTAAAGTTAATCCGATCAGGCGTAATTTTGGCATCAGGCTGTCGTTATTGTCATGGAAAGTGGAACGATAGTAGTGGCATCAGTGTCGCTACGCAAAGCATTCGACATCAATCGGAATCCTCTGTGTCAGGTCTTGCCACTGCTTCAAACTTTTACGCCCGTCAAATTGCCCGTTGCATGGCAATTTGGCGCAAAATACTATCTACTGACAAAAAAGATCGTATTAAGTTCGCCGTTCATCGTCACTTATGTGACATAACCGATAAGTAAAGGCCATGGCTCAGGAAATCGAATTAAAGTTTATTGTTAATCACAGTGCCGTTGAGGCGTTGCGTGACCATCTCAATACGCTGGGCGGCGAGCACCATGACCCCGTGCAGTTACTGAATATTTACTACGAAACGCCGGATAACTGGCTGCGTGGGCACGATATGGGCTTACGTATTCGTGGCGAAAACGGTCGCTATGAGATGACCATGAAAGTTGCAGGAAGAGTGACAGGCGGCTTACACCAGCGCCCGGAATATAACGTGGCGTTGAGCGAACCGACGCTCGACCTGGCGCAGTTACCGACGGAAGTCTGGCCGAACGGCGAATTGCCCGCCGATCTCGCTTCCCGCGTACAACCGCTGTTCAGCACCGATTTTTATCGCGAAAAATGGCTGGTGGCGGTCGATGACAGCCGAATTGAAATCGCTCTCGATCAGGGGGAGGTGAAAGCGGGGGAATTTGCTGAACCTATCTGTGAGCTGGAACTGGAACTGCTTAGCGGCGACACGCGCGCGGTGCTGAAACTGGCGAACCAACTGGTATCGCAAACCGGATTACGCCAGGGCAGCCTGAGCAAAGCGGCGCGTGGCTATCATCTGGCGCAGGGCAATCCGGCGCGTGAAATCAAACCGACCACCATTTTGCATGTTGCGGCAAAAGCCGATGTGGAACAGGGGCTGGAAGCGGCGCTCGAGCTGGCGTTAGCGCAATGGCAGTATCATGAAGAACTGTGGGTACGCGGCAACGATGCGGCGAAAGAGCAGGTGCTGGCAGCCATTGGCCTTGTTCGCCATGCACTGATGCTGTTCGGTGGCATTGTGCCGCGTAAAGCGAGCACTCACTTACGTGATTTGCTGACTCAATGCGAAGCGACCATCGCTTCTGCGGTTTCTGCCGTGACGGCGGTCTACTCTACCGAAACGGCAATGGCAAAGCTGGCGTTGACCGAATGGTTGGTAAGCAAAGCCTGGCAGCCGTTTTTAGATGCCAAAGCGCAGAGTAAAATGAGCGATTCCTTCAAACGCTTTGCCGATATCCATCTTTCCCGCCATGCCGCTGAACTGAAAAGCGTTTTCTGCCAGCCGTTGGGCGATCGCTACCGTGACCAGTTGCCACGTCTGACGCGTGATATTGACTCAATACTGTTGCTGGCGGGTTACTATGATCCTGTCGTCGCGCAAGCCTGGCTGGAGAACTGGCAGGGGCTGCGTCACGCTATTGCGACCGGGCAACGCATTGAAATTGAACATTTCCGTAATGAGGCAAACAATCAGGAACCGTTCTGGTTGCACAGCGGAAAACGTTAATCAGGCAAGGATAAAATCGCTTATGAAGCCGCTCTCTTCACCGTTACAGCAGTACTGGCAGACCGTTGTTGAGCGGCTGCCAGAGCCTTTAGCCGAGAAATCACTTAGCGCACAGGCGAAGTCAGTACTTACTTTCAGTGATTTTGTGCAGGACAGCGTGATTGCGCATCCAGAGTGGCTGACGGAACTGGAAAGCCAATCGCCGCAGGCTGATGAATGGCAGCATTACGCGGCATGGTTGCAGGAGGCGCTCAGCAATGTGAGTGACGAAGCCGGGTTAATGCGCGAGCTGCGGCTATTCCGGCGGCGCATTATGGTGCGCATCGCCTGGGCGCAAACGCTGGCTTTGGTTACTGAAGAGAGCATATTGCAGCAGCTCAGCCATCTGGCGGAGACGCTGATTGTCGCCGCGCGTGACTGGCTGTATGACGCTTGCTGCCGCGAATGGGGAACGCCGTGCAATGCGCAGGGCGAAGCGCAACCGCTGCTGATTTTAGGCATGGGTAAGCTGGGCGGTGGGGAACTGAATTTCTCCTCAGATATCGATCTGATTTTTGCCTGGCCGGAACATGGTTGTACGCAGGGCGGACGCCGGGAACTGGATAACGCGCAGTTTTTTACCCGCATGGGGCAGCGGCTGATTAAAGTGTTGGATCAACCAACGCAGGATGGCTTCGTCTATCGCGTGGATATGCGGCTGCGTCCGTTTGGCGAAAGTGGCCCGCTGGTGCTGAGCTTTGCCGCGTTGGAGGATTATTACCAGGAGCAGGGGCGCGACTGGGAGCGTTACGCGATGGTCAAGGCGCGGATTATGGGCGATAGCGAAGGCGTCTATGCTAACGAGTTGCGTGCGATGCTGCGCCCGTTTGTTTTCCGTCGTTACATCGATTTCAGCGTGATTCAGTCGCTGCGCAACATGAAAGGGATGATTGCCCGTGAAGTGCGTCGACGTGGTTTGACCGACAATATCAAACTCGGCGCAGGCGGCATTCGCGAAATTGAATTTATCGTTCAGGTGTTCCAGCTCATTCGCGGTGGGCGCGAACCGTCGCTGCAGTCGCGCTCTTTACTGCCAACGCTCAGCGCCATTGCCGCGCTGCATCTGCTTTCTGAAAACGATGCTGAACAATTGCGAGTGGCATATCTGTTCCTGCGGCGTCTGGAAAACCTGCTGCAAAGCATTAACGACGAACAAACCCAAACGCTTCCTTCTGATGAGCTTAACCGTGCGCGGCTGGCGTGGGCGATGGACTTTGCTGACTGGCCGCAACTGACCGGGGCGCTGACCGCACATATGACCAATGTGCGCCGGGTGTTTAATGAATTGATTGGCGACGACGAAAGTGAAACTCAGGAAGAGTCGCTGTCGGAACAGTGGCGTGAGCTGTGGCAGGATGCGTTGCAGGAAGATGACACTACGCCAGTGCTGGCGCATCTTAGCGAGGATGATCGCAAACAGGTCCTAACGCTGATTGCTGATTTCCGCAAAGAGCTGGATAAGCGTACTATCGGGCCGCGAGGACGTCAGGTGCTCGACCATCTGATGCCACATCTGCTAAGTGATGTCTGTGCGCGTGAAGACGCTGCCGTTACGCTGTCGCGCATTACCGCCTTGCTGGTGGGGATTGTTACCCGCACCACCTATTTAGAATTGCTCAGTGAATTCCGTGCGGCGCTTAAACATTTGATTTCTCTGTGTGCCGCATCGCCGATGATTGCCAGCCAGCTGGCGCGTTATCCATTATTGCTGGATGAATTGCTCGATCCAAACACTCTTTACCAGCCGACGGCGACCGATGCCTACCGCGATGAGTTGCGCCAGTATTTGCTGCGCGTGCCGGAAGATGACGAAGAGCAACAGCTTGAGGCGCTGCGTCAGTTCAAACAGGCGCAGCTGTTACGCATCGCCGCAGCGGATATCGCTGGTACGCTACCGGTGATGAAAGTGAGCGATCACTTAACCTGGCTGGCAGAGGCTATGATAGATGCCGTCGTTCAGCAGGCGTGGGTTCAAATGGTGGCCCGCTACGGTAAGCCAAATCACCTCAACGATCGCGAAGGCCGTGGTTTTGCGGTGGTCGGCTACGGCAAGCTGGGCGGCTGGGAGTTAGGCTACAGTTCCGATCTTGACCTGATCTTCCTCCATGATTGCCCAATGGATGCGATGACTGACGGCGAGCGGGAAATCGACGGGCGACAGTTTTATCTGCGTCTGGCGCAACGCATTATGCATCTGTTCAGTACGCGTACCTCTTCCGGCATTTTGTATGAAGTGGATGCACGGCTACGCCCGTCCGGGGCCGCGGGAATGCTGGTGACATCCGCAGAAGCATTTGCCGATTATCAGAAAAACGAGGCCTGGACGTGGGAACATCAGGCGCTGGTGCGTGCGCGGGTAGTGTACGGCGATCCGCAGCTCACCGCGCACTTTGACGCGGTGCGTCGCGAGATTATGACGCTGCCGCGTGAAGGTAAAACTCTGCAAACGGAAGTGCGGGAAATGCGCGAGAAAATGCGCGCTCATCTCGGCAATAAACATCGCGATCGCTTTGATATCAAAGCTGATGAAGGCGGAATTACCGATATCGAATTTATTACCCAATATCTGGTGTTGCGCTACGCTCATGAAAAACCGAAGTTAACGCGCTGGTCAGACAACGTGCGCATTCTGGAACTACTGGCGCAAAACGACATTATGGAAGAGCAGGAAGCGATGGCGCTGACCCGTGCTTATACTACGCTGCGCGATGAACTTCATCATCTGGCATTACAGGAATTGCCGGGCCATGTGCCGGAGGATTGCTTCACCGCAGAGCGTGAACTGGTGCGGGCAAGCTGGCAGAAGTGGCTGGTGGAAGAATGAAGTATGGTATTATCGCGCGCAAATTTTGAATCTCTCAGGAGACAGGAATGAAAGTAACGCTGCCAGAGTTTGAACGTGCAGGAGTGATGGTGGTTGGTGATGTGATGCTGGATCGTTACTGGTACGGTCCCACCAGCCGTATCTCGCCGGAAGCGCCGGTGCCCGTGGTTAAAGTCAATACCATCGAAGAACGTCCGGGCGGCGCGGCTAACGTGGCAATGAACATCGCTTCTCTCGGTGCCAATGCTCGCCTGGTCGGGCTGACGGGCATTGACGATGCGGCGCGTGCGCTGAGTAAATCTCTGGCCGACGTCAACGTCAAATGCGACTTCGTTTCTGTACCGACGCATCCGACTATCACCAAATTACGGGTACTTTCCCGCAACCAACAGCTGATCCGCCTGGATTTTGAAGAAGGTTTCGAAGGTGTTGATCCGCAGCCGCTGCACGAGCGGATTAATCAGGCGCTGAGTTCGATTGGCGCGCTGGTGCTTTCTGACTACGCCAAAGGTGCGCTGGCAAGCGTACAGCAGATGATCCAACTGGCGCGTAAAGCGGGCGTTCCGGTGCTGATTGATCCAAAAGGTACCGATTTTGAGCGCTACCGCGGCGCTACGCTGTTAACGCCGAATCTCTCGGAATTTGAAGCTGTTGTCGGTAAATGTAAGACCGAAGAAGAGATTGTTGAGCGCGGCATGAAACTGATTGCCGATTACGAACTCTCGGCTCTGTTAGTGACCCGTTCCGAACAGGGTATGTCGCTGCTGCAACCGGGTAAAGCGCCGCTGCATATGCCAACCCAGGCGCAGGAAGTGTATGACGTTACCGGTGCGGGCGACACGGTGATTGGCGTCCTGGCGGCAACGCTGGCAGCGGGTAATTCGCTGGAAGAAGCCTGCTTCTTTGCCAATGCGGCGGCTGGCGTGGTGGTCGGCAAACTGGGAACCTCCACGGTTTCGCCGATCGAGCTGGAAAATGCAGTGCGTGGGCGCGCAGATACCGGCTTTGGTGTGATGACCGAAGAGGAACTGAAGCTTGCTGTAGCGGCAGCGCGTAAACGCGGCGAAAAGGTGGTAATGACCAACGGTGTCTTTGACATCCTGCACGCCGGGCACGTCTCCTATCTGGCAAATGCTCGCAAACTGGGTGACCGTCTGATTGTCGCTGTGAACAGCGATGCCTCCACCAAACGGCTGAAAGGGGATTCCCGCCCGGTAAACCCACTCGAGCAGCGTATGATTGTGCTGGGCGCACTGGAAGCGGTCGACTGGGTAGTGTCGTTTGAAGAAGACACGCCGCAGCGTCTGATCGCCGGGATCCTGCCAGATCTGCTGGTGAAAGGCGGCGACTATAAACCAGAAGAAATTGCCGGGAGTAAAGAAGTCTGGGCCAACGGCGGCGAAGTGCTGGTGCTCAACTTCGAAGACGGTTGCTCGACCACTAACATCATCAAGAAGATCCAACAGGATAAAAAAGGCTAACCGGAAAGCGGTTCACAGATCTCGCTTCGTAGCAGGCAGGCCTATTGACGCTGTTGTTTTTTCAACCTAAAGTAAAGGAACAAGGGTAAGGGAGGATTTCTCCCCCCTCTGATCAGTTGTTAGTAAGTCGGGAAACTTAACAGTAACAACACAACCAGTATGATGACGAACTTCATCATAACCCTTTCCTTCTATAAGGCCCCTTCCTCGGGAGGGGCTTTCCCGTTTCAGCCCCTTGCTGACTCCCCGATTGTTGATGAGCGCCGGACCCCGCGCAACGCTTTCCCTGAAGCAGTTTTGCCTTCCCCGAGCGGTCACGCAAAACGCTGCAACGTCCTGAGCATTTGCACCTTTTAGCGGAACGCAGATATAAAAAATCCCCGGCTTTTTGGGCCAGGGATATGTGTTAATGAAACCTTCTTGACGCTGATTTTTTTTCAACCTAAAGTAAAGGAACAAGGGTGAGGGAGGATTTCTCCCCCCTCTGATTGGCTGTTAATAAGCTGCGAAACTTACGAGTAACAACACAATCAGTATGATGACGAGCTTCATCATAACCCTTTCCTTCTGTAAGGCCCCTTCCTCGGGAGGGGCTTTCCCGTTTCAGCCCTTTGCTGACTCCCCGATTGTTGATGAGCGCCGGACCTCGCGCAACGCTTTCCCAGAGGCAGTTTTGCCTTCCCCGAGCGGTCACGCAAAACGTTGCAACGACCTGATCATTTGCAGTTTTTAGCGGAACGCAGATATAAAAAATCCCCGGCTTTTTGTGCCAGGGACGTTCATAGCTGAAAATTTATTCTACGTTTTCGGCGACGGGAGTTGTTGAGGTTAAGGGTGAAGTCAATGCCGCCAGTGAGCCGTCTGAAACGCCAATTTCATTGAGCAAGGAGTCAATCAGCGGTGCCTGTGTGCGGTAAGAGAGAGCGGCTGATAATGCTTGTTCCGCCAGGTTTCCGCCCCCCACATTACCCGTGTTTGCATCACCCGCAGCGCTGCCACGATTCAGACCATCGACCTGAATAATCTTGATACCGTCAATAGATTTCATCGGCTCAACGGATTTTTCTATTACCGCAGGTAGCGCCTGCAACAAGGCCAGTTTGAATTTAAGGCTGGTTTGTTCATCAGAAAGTACGTTGATAGCATCGTTCAGCGCACGTTGTGCTTCTGCTTCCGCCAGACCCTTTTTACGTGTAGCTTCGGCTAACTCAACGATAGCCGCCGCCTGCATCTCTGCGGCTTCTTTTTCTGCTTTCGCCCGCACGGTCAGTTCAACCGCTTTGGTTTCTGCATCCTGCGCGGCAGCGATTAGGGCAACTTGTTTAGCACGATCGGCTTCTGCGGTCTGGCGAGTGGTTTCTACGTTTTGTTGCGCACTTACTGCTTCTGCGAGTGCAAGGTTAGCACGCGCTTCTGCCTGGGACTGTTGTTCCGATTTGGCGGCAATAGCGATCGATTTCGTCTGGTTGGCGATTTCGGTGACCTGCTGTTGTTCGATCTCTTTAATACGAACTTCACGTTCAGCCTCAACCTTTCTTGAGCGGACGGCCTGCTCGCGCTCGATCTCCGTTTCCTGAATTTGTCGTTCAGCCAGAATTCGCGTCTGCTCTGCTTCACGACGACGTTCAGCTTCAAAAGCCGCAATACGTGCATTCTGTTCGGCAGTACGGGTTTTAACCTGCTGCTCCTGCTCAAGCGTCATAAACGCTTCTTGTTGTTCAATCTCCAACTTGCGCGAAAGTGCATCACGGTTTTTCTCACGCACCGCAACTTCTACATCCTGTTCAACTTCGTTACGTTCGCGACGACGGCGCTCCGTCTCCTGAGTCAGTTTGGTTAAACCTTCGGCGTCAAAGGCATTGTTCGGATTGAAATGTTCTTTCGAGGTCTGGTTAAAGTTGGTAAGTGAAACGCTTTCCAGCTCAAGACCGTTTTTCGACAGGTCTTCTGCGACAGTATTTTGTACTCCCTGCACGAAGTTCTCGCGGGTATCCTGTAACTCATGCATGGTCATTTGTGCAGCTGTTGCACGGAGGGCATCGACAAATTTATCTTCAACCAACATACGTAAGTCTTCTGGTGATAGCGTGCGTTGCCCCAACGTCTGCGCCGCAGTGGCGATGCCTTCTACAGACGGTTTTACCCGTACAAAGAAAGCGACTACTACATCGACACGCATACGATCTTTCGTAATCAGGCTATCAATGGTTGAGCGGCTGACTTCCAGCTTCAGAGTATTCATATTGATGGGGATTATTTCATGAAAGATCGGCATCACGATTGCGCCACCGCTCATCACCACTTTTTGCCCACCTAAACCAGTACGAACAAAAGCTTGCTCTGCCGAAGCGCGACGATAGAGCCTGGCGAAAATAATTCCAATAATAAACAGAATGCATACGGCAATAATCGCGGTAAACATCCAGGAGGGCACAGAATTAACAATATCATCCATTATTAAATTTCCTTTTGATTAATAAATTACAATATTTGTGGCCAGGGATTGTTTTCCGCCAAATATCGCGTTGCAGAAAGTCGGCAAATAATTAACACTTTGTCTCCTTTAGTGAAAAATTTTCCTTCTTCAGGCTCCAGTAGTAAATAATGTATTTGGCCAAATTGATCGGTGAGTTTTCCTTCGCAGGGATTACCTGAAGTGGCTTGATGACCGGTAATTAATGCCATGCTACCAATATATTCTTCTTCTGTAATAGCTGAACTATGGTCGCGTGGAATCCAGGGCGCAACTATTTTACCGGTATAATGCACCGCAATAATCGTAAACAGTAAACTGACAGGAACCACGAACAGGTTCGACAGTGGTGATTGCCAGACCATGATGCAGGCATGCTGCAACAGGATGCCAATAAGACCAAAAAAACCAGCCAGCAAGCAGAGAACGACGAGAGCTGGCAATCTTCCGATATTGAGATAATGAAGTGCCTGGCTAATATGACCTGTGGTTATGGAATCATAATGGTCAAGATGTGCATCAAGAGCACCGGAGAGCATGTGACCGCAGATAAGCGCTAAAATTTCTAAAAGGCCGATCAACAGTACAAAGGAAATAGTGAAAAGATAAGGGGTATTATAGTCGGCGAATAAAATCATATGTCACTCCAATGTCCATTTAGTGACGCAATATTTACTTTGGGATAGTTTCCTTGCTTACATTTATCTTTGTTAATAATAACACATGTTAGAGAAGTTCTGGAAGAGAAAGTTTTTTAATATGGTTTTTTATTTTTCACTAAAAAGTGTGATCGGGGACAATATATTTACGCACGTTATGTTTAAAGGCACTACACTGATTGGGGAATACTGAAATCAGAAAAAGCATATGGCCTTAAAAGGTATGCGATAACCGGAGGATGTGCTTATGGATCATAGTCTTAATTCTTTAAATAATTTCGATTTCCTGGCGCGTAGTTTTGCCAGAATGCACGCAGAAGGTCGCCCGGTCGATATTCTTGCCGTTACTGGTAACATGGATGAAGAACATAGAACCTGGTTTTGCGCACGTTATGCCTGGTATTGTCAACAGATGATGCAGGCAAGAGAGCTGGAGTTAGAGCACTGATATAACGGGCCTGATGGCCCGTTTTAGTGTTTGTATTAGATGCTAGTTATAGGTGATTTTGAGGATGACGTCTTTACTAAACGGTCCCTCAACAACAGTCTCTGCCGGATTCGCACTAAGTTCTGCCCTGAATGGTGCGGTGACCGAAGGTGCACTAGACGATGAAAAAGAAGCAAATTGTGAGAAGCGGTTAAATTCCGTTGCTGTTCCATCTTTATGAAATATCTTCAATAGCAGTCCATTACCCATATCCAGATGGCTATAATCACTCAAAATATCCGTAGTGAAAAAGCTCCCTAAAATATTGAATTGCTCAGTACAGGCCGCACCAGGATCTTTTGTCATGACTACACTAAACGTCTCACTAACGCTGGTATTTTTAATTGTTCGGGAATTTATTTTACCAAAGTCAACAACGCCATCAGCTGGTTCCAGTGCGACATTAACAAAGCAGTCAAGGACATGAATATTATTTAATCCACGAATCCTGAAGGTCAAATTTTTGTCTACTTCTATAGCTCCTGCGCCACTCATACCTTTAAACTCTAGAGCGATATATTCATCAGGTAACACCAGGTTTTTATTAACTCTATTGGCATTTTTTGCTAATTTAATATAGAGTTGTACGCGAGCTGGAAAGGTTACTGATAATTGAGGCTCAGGACCTCCACTACAGACAGCGGGGTTTTTATAGTGATTATTAAAGGTACCCGCTCCTTTTATATCAATGCATTCTGGTGCTGCGATAGCATTAGGGGCAGTCGAATCATAATCAACTCCATTGTATGTTACGCCAAAAATATAGGAGTTCTGATTATAAAAGTCCTGACCGCCTGGTAAAAACATCATTATATTAGTCTAGGCTGATGGGTATTCTTCTCCAGGTGATGGGGCAGGTAATGCATTATTACAGAAGACATTCATAAAATACTCACTGCTTTGCCAGATCTTATCACCTTTTTTACCATTACTGGGGATAGAAATTCTTGGTACGTAACCAATGACTACGGTATTTCCCCCTTCATGTTCAGCATAGCAGTCCATTGCCCATACAGGTAATGCACTAAAACCTATAATAAATATAATTACAATTAATAAGTAGCGCATATTATTTATCTCGTTTGGCTACGGAAACATTACAAGAGTTATTAACCGTCGGGCAGTTTATTTCATAAAAACTTAATCCACCAAAATCATTGATATAACCAACCTGAAAAGCTGACGGAACATTTTTAAACTGCGTATCTGCATGGCTATAAGGGGTTACCATTAAACTTTGCGTTTGTGGCAACATTGTGATTCCGTTTGTTCCGATATAACCCAGCGTAACGTGATAAGGCATCTTATTGTTAAAGCGGATCGAACCATCATTTCTACGGATGATTTCAACTTTTTCGTAAGACATTACCCCATCATCTTCTAATTCAATAGCTTTTGGTCGCCAGAATAGTTTCAATGCGTGCTGCATAGTGACTTGCATCACATTTTTTTTATCTGTTTTTGGCGGTATTTCTCGCACGTTAAAATAGAAGAGCGTTTCTCTGTCATTAGGCAGTTGAGCAATTTTTTCCTGACTTATCATTCTTATTTGAATTTGCTCACTGGGATTTAAACGTACCATAGGGGGAACCGTGACAATAAAGTCACGTGATTTATTGCCTTTCGTATCTTCTATCCATGTTTGCGCCAGATAGGGTAGATTTTTGCTTTGATTAGTAAGTTTTAATGCTTCCCCTTTATCTGACTCATTCATTATGATACGGGTACGGTCCGGGATGATGGCACCCCAGGCAATGCTGCTCATGCAGGCGAGTAATACTCCTGCTGCAATGAGATTCTTTGTGTTTAAGTAGCGCATTAGTTTCATCCTGAATTAATTTTGGCTAATACACGGTAAAATAACCGTTCCGGTGGTTAAGTTGCTGCTATTGGGTGGTTGAATAAAACAGGATTTATCACCCCAGCGTAAAGTAAGTTTGCTGTCATCCTGAATGCCGTTGAGGTATACAAAGCCGCCATCAGCAACCAGTCCTAATTCTTTATGGCTGGTTTTATCTTTTACGCTAATCCCCAGTGGTGGGTGACTACCATCTGCCAGGCGAATAACCCCCATGATTTGATAGCCCTTGCGGGTATCAAGTTTGGCGTAGCCAATAGCACCTTCGGTTAAGGTGGTGGTGATAACCGAGTTTTCGATATCCACATTTTCTGGAAGATTTCGGGTATCAACGCTTAATGATGTTGTTATGTAACTGCTGACTGATGGAATAACTCCGATGCCATACCGATTAGTTACCGCGCGTTTATTGTTCAACGGAATATCTTCTGCACCATCTGCGTCGATCATAAAACGCGAGTCAGCACTACCACTATAGTCATGGAAAGCGGCTCCGTGACGAGTCGCCGTGAATGAACCATTCCAACTGGCATTCAGAGAATAATAACTGTCTCGCTGTGATGTCCCGGAGAGATAGAGACGACCGTTCTCGGTATTATGCTGATAACTGGCGCGTAGTGACGCTTTCATATCTTTGAATTCATCATTGTCGCCTGAAGCAGAAACGCTCCAGGAATTATTTCGATCGGAAGAGTCATACCACGAAGCAGTATGCGAAATCTTGTTATCCTGATTTCGTTGCATACCATAGCTCAATGTTCTACTGGTTCCCCAGGGAATCGAAATATTTAGGTACAGTTGATCCTGGTTGTCTTCTTCCCAGTTTATTCGGCTAAATGTTAGAGAAGTGGAGACGTTTTTTAATGGCCCGATATCAAAATCGCGGCTAAGTGATAATGAATAATTCACATTACTGCTGGCGTCCCAGTAAGTATTACGAGCCAAACTTACGTATGTATTTAACCTTAATGATTCAAGATACTGGTTAAACGTGACAATATAACTCTCTTTTTCATTCTGATAATTCGTGTAATGGTTAGTGTCATTGATATATTCATTCATTGTCACAAAGTTTTTATCAGAGAAACGGTAACCAGCGAAAGTGAGCTGGCTACCGGTAGATTCAAAACGTTTTGAATAGTTAGCGCGGTAGCTATAACCCGTTTCTTTATCCTGATTATGCAACTGAGCATCAGATCGTGTGACATCAAAAGATAATGAACCCAATGAGTTAAGGTTAAAGCCAACGCCGGCAGCCAGAGATTGATAATCACGGTTTGTTAAAACTGAACCACCATACAGGGATACATTGTTCAGCCAACCCCATGAGAATTCACCAGTCCAGAAGAAGGGTTGTTGTAAGGAATCACCACCAACGCTGGTCGGTTTACCCATAGCAGTGGTGTAGCGAATCTGCCCTTTACGCGTCAGATAAGGAATACTATTAGATGCAACTTGCCATTGCGTGACTTGCCCGTCCTCTTCTTCAACCTTGACGTCCAGTTGCCCCTGTAATGTATTGAATAAATTAGTAATAGCAAATGGGCCAGGAGGAACATTTTCTTGATAAATAATACGGTTGTTCTGTGAGACAGTGACCTTTGCATTCGTTTGTGCAACACCCGTGATTTGCGGTGCGTAACCACGTAGATCAGGCGGCAACATATTCTCATCGCTTTTCAACGAAACGCCAGAAAAATGGAAAGAGTCGAAAATAGAGGATTCAGTATCGTATTGACCTATAGTTAGTTTTGCATTAATTGCTGGGATTGGGCGAAACAAATAAATACGCGGAAAATCCAGGTTGTTCGCCTGGCTTTTGCCATTGTTAAATGACTGATCGTACTGGTAATCAGTACGCAGGCGCCAGGCCCCAAGATTAACCCCAGCCTGCCCATAGGAACTTATATTTTGTGAATTATCGCCCTGATGTGGTGCATAATGAGAGGCATATAAATTGTAGTCAAGAAATGCCCCAGCAATACCATGATCCCAAAGTTCAGGAGGCGTCCAGTTTGCATCTTTGTATTTTAACCATGCCTGAGGTGCAGATATGGATAATTGCATTTTCCCTTTATCGAGATAAGTTGTAATTTGTTTTTCTTTTTCGATAGGGTAACAACCATCGATCAGGTTTTGCTGAGCCACTTCAATAATCTCATCAGTAAAGCCTAATAATGTTAATTGCTCTGGAGTCAGACAAACTGCAGTTTGGTTATCAATTAATACCCATTGCAGGTCCAGATGGATTGGCGTCCTTTTATTATTAATAAGAGCGTTTAATGAGTATTTACCTACGGGTAATTGGCCATCAGTTTCAAATTGGGAAAGGTTAACGTTTTCACGATCTTCGGCTTCGATTAAATCTTTGTTGAATTCAACGGCATAAGCTGACGCACAACCAATGATGAGAACGGATAATGAACAATAAATATTTTTAATCAATTCGCTTATTGTGGTTAATTTTAATTTTTTATACATCTGTTCCACTTATCATTAATCCGTTAATGATGTGGCCGGGCGAACCCGGCCTAATGTGATTACTCGTAAGCAATCTTATAGTCAGCCTGAGCGTAAACGTTGCCCGGGGTAGCATCTTTGCTTGGGGATTCCATACGAGCTTTGAAGTTCAGTTCCTGATAGCTGTTAGTATTGTTGAATGTAATTACTACCGGAGTACCTAAAGTCACTTCGCCGCTCTGGCTATCCAGAATACGTACGCCAACGCCTGTGGCACCACCGATTTCAGTTTCTTTGGTGTTTTTCAGCAGGTCAGTCTGACCCGTCATAGTATTCGCTGTGGTGAAAGTAACCTTCGCTTTTGAATAAGTGGTTCCACCCTGGCTCAACATGCAGTCTTGCAGGTGAATAGTGAAAGGCTCAGCCAAAGATTTCTGGTCGCTTTTCAGAACGGTATCTGCTACTTCACCCAGATTTACAGTTAAGTCTTCGTCACCTGGTTTAATTGAACATGGAGCAGAGATAACTTCACCTTTAAATTTAACAATGCCGTGACCTTCGTCAGCAAATACGTTATTGGAAAGAATCATTGCTACGCCAGCAACAAGAAGTGACTTTTTAAAAGCAGACATAATATTCCTTTATATAAATATAAGTAGAAAATGAATGATTAGTAACTGTTATTTAAGGATTGCTAATCATTCAAATATTATATTTTACTTTTCGGGTTTTATGAAATTAGTTTATCTAAATATGGATTAAGTAAAACTTAAAAAATACATAACAATTATATTTTCAATTGCACTCATTCATTTTTGTGATGATATTCTGAATGGAGTTAAGCGATAAGGTAATAGAAAGCACTGTAAATTAGAGGATTAATTCATAATTTACAGTGCATTAAAGACAAATGTTTACAGCGTTGGGGGGAGAGTCTCTGGATCTGGCTGCTTTTTAATCTCAGTACTGCGATTTTCCAGTTCGCTCATTCTTTGTTCAAGCAGCGCCAGTTTCTCACGAGTCCGTAACAGGACTTGCGTTTGGACGTCGAACTCTTCACGGCTTACAAGGTCGAGGCGCGTCAGCTGAGCTTGTAGGGTTTGGCGGATTTTTTTCTCCACATCTTCCCCGAACTCCCTGATTCCTTTAGGCATTGATTCGTGAACCTGGCGAGCGATTTGCTCAATTTTTTTCGGGTCAATCATTGTAGTTTCCCTGTACTGATAGGTGTTGAGTACCATTGTAGTGCGATAAGGGTAAGTCATAAACCAGAATTATGTGAAGCTATGCGTTGCTGCCGCTAATCATTAGCGTTATAGTGAATCCGCTTATTCTCAGGGCGGGGCGAAATTCCCCACCGGCGGTAAATCAACTCAGTTGAAAGCCCGCGAGCGCTTTGGGTGCGAACTCAAAGGACAGCAGATCCGGTGTAATTCCGGGGCCGACGGTTAGAGTCCGGATGGGAGAGAGTAACGATTCTGTCGGGCATGGACCCGCTCACGTTATTTTGGCTATATGCCGCCACTCCTAAGACTGCCCTGATTCTGGTAACCATAATTTTAGTGAGGTTTTTTTACCATGAATCAGACGCTACTTTCCTCTTTTGGTACGCCTTTCGAACGTGTTGAAAATGCACTGGCTGCGCTGCGTGAAGGACGCGGTGTAATGGTGCTTGATGATGAAGACCGTGAAAACGAAGGCGATATGATCTTCCCGGCAGAAACCATGACCGTTGAGCAGATGGCGCTGACCATTCGCCACGGTAGCGGTATTGTTTGCCTGTGCATCACTGAAGATCGCCGTAAACAACTTGATCTGCCAATGATGGTAGAAAATAACACCAGCGCCTATGGCACCGGTTTTACCGTGACCATTGAAGCGGCTGAAGGTGTGACTACCGGTGTTTCTGCCGCTGATCGTATTACGACCGTTCGCGCAGCGATTGCCGATGGCGCAAAACCTTCTGATCTGAATCGCCCGGGCCACGTTTTCCCACTTCGCGCGCAGGCAGGTGGTGTACTGACGCGTGGCGGTCATACTGAAGCGACTATTGATTTGATGACGCTGGCAGGCTTTAAACCGGCTGGTGTGCTGTGTGAGCTGACTAATGACGATGGCACGATGGCGCGTGCACCAGAGTGCATTGAGTTTGCCAATAAACACAATATGGCGCTCGTGACTATTGAAGACCTGGTGGCATACCGTCAGGCACATGAGCGTAAAGCCAGCTGAAAACCGCTGCTTAATTACTGCCTTAATCAAGAAACCGAAGTTGTAGCTGGCTTCGGTTTTTATTTTGCCCCGCTATGCAAGATGTTAATTCCGCTTCTCTTTCTATGAGAAAATTTCATTAATATCAGGCATTCTTTTTCATTATGATCAAAATCATATAATTGTTCCGTTATTATGCGACCATATGAATATATCCGAAAAAGGATATGTGAAATTTATGCGCTAAATGTTTAGTATTGTTAAATATTAAGGGTAAAAGGATGTTTATCGCCTGGTACTGGATTGTATTGATTGCTCTGGTTGTGGTGGGTTATTTCCTGCATTTGAAACGTTATTGTCGGGCGTTTCGCCAGGACAGAGACGCACTGCTTGAAGCGCGGAACAAATACTTAAACAGTACGAGAGAAGAGACAGCCGAAAAGGTAGAATAAGGCTTTCGTGAAGCTGGCAGAAGTTGTCCATGTGCTGGACAACTTCTGATGTTGTTTTTAACCAATTCCCGCCGTTTGTAGCAGCACTAAACTGAATCCCATCACTGACATTCCACATAGTACGCCATAGCTGGGGTTATTATTAGGGTCAATCTCTTTGGCGAGCGGCATTAATTCATCAACCGAGAGCGCCACCATAATTCCTGCAACCGCCGCCATGATTGCCGCCATGACCACCGGGGAAATCATGCTACCGAGGATTAACCACGCCAGCACACCACCAAGAATTTCTGCTAGTCCAGAAATCCCCGCCCACAGAATCGCGGTGCGTTTAGACCCCGTTGCCGCATAAACCGGGCCTGCCACTGCCAGACCTTCAGGGATATTGTGCAAAGCGACGGCCAGTGCGATGCCAAATCCCAGCTCCAGGTTGCTGCTCGCCGTGACAAAGGTGGCAATCCCTTCCGGGAAGTTATGCAGACTGATGCCGAGAGTGAGCAGAATGGCTGTGCGCTTGATCGATTTTGGCAACGGCTGCACCGATTTTTGCATTAAATCCTGCGGATGCGCATGTGGCAACATGCGGTCCAGGCCAAAATAGCCAAGCAGACCGAAGATAAACATTCCATAACCCAACACAGGCGACATTCCTTCAGCTGCTAGTGCGGCAGGAAGCATTTCCATTAATGAGATGAGCAACATGATCCCCGCCGCAAATCCTAGCGAAAACGCCAGTAAGCGGTTCGAGGGTTTTTGCCCGAGAACGCCGAGAAACGCGCCAATAAACGTGGCTGCCCCCGCCAGTATGGTCAGAATGAGAGGTACTGACATCGACAACTCCTTATAAATCTTCACCTTCAGGCAGATCGTCAAAATAACTGATGATCATCATCATTGTTATCCGGGTTCTTACTCCGCCGAACAAGCGTATTGTGAGGATATCAAAATGACACCTTTAGTTAAGGATATCATCATGTCTTCAACACGTATGCCAGCATTGTTTTTAGGTCACGGTAGTCCGATGAACGTGCTGGAAGATAATTTGTATACCCGCAGCTGGCAGAAGTTGGGGATGACATTGCCACGCCCGCAAGCGATTGTGGTGGTTTCGGCTCACTGGTTTACCCGTGGAACAGGAGTGACCGCGATGGAGACGCCGCCCACGATTCATGACTTTGGTGGCTTCCCGCAGGCGCTGTACGATACGCATTATCCTGCTCCGGGTTCGCCTGTGCTGGCACAGCATCTGGTTGAGCTGTTAGCGCCGGTCCCGGTGACGCTGGATAAAGAAGCCTGGGGCTTTGACCACGGTTCCTGGGGCGTGCTGATTAAGATGTATCCTGACGCCGATATCCCGATGGTGCAGTTGAGTATCGACAGTAGCAAACCTGCCGCCTGGCATTTCGAAATGGGGCGCAAACTGGCAGCGCTGCGAGATGAAGGAATAATGTTGGTCGCCAGTGGCAACGTGGTGCATAACCTGCGTACAGTGAAGTGGCACGGTGATAGTTCACCATATCCTTGGGCGATGTCGTTTAATGAGTATGTGAAAGCGAATCTGACGTGGCAAGGGGCGGTAGAGCAGCATCCTCTGGTGAATTACCTCGACCATGAAGGTGGCGCGTTATCGAACCCAACGCCGGAGCACTATCTGCCGTTGTTGTATGTCTTAGGTGCGTGGGATGGGCAGGAGCCAATTACCATTCCGGTCGATGGTATAGAAATGGGCAGCCTGAGTATGCTGTCGGTGCAGATAGGTTAACAATTACCGGATGGCGAATGCCATCCGGCATCATTGATTACTCAACAAAAATATGTGGATAAAACCGAGACATATCCTGGGTGATCAATGCACGGTCTTCACGAATGCCAATTCCGGCGGGTTGATCGTTCACCAGCCAGCTACCAATCAGCATATAGCTGTCGCCGAATTTCGGTAACGGGTGGAATTGCTGAACAATCATCCCTTCTTCGCCATACGGACCTTCCGCTGCTTCAATGGTTTTGCCGTTTTCAATGATCGACACGTTTGCGCCTTCACGGGAGAAGATCGGTTTAACCACATATTTTTCCATTTGCGGATGATCATCTTCCGCAAAATAAGCGGGCAGCAGGTTCGGGTGATTCGGGAACATCTCCCACAGTAGCGGTAGAAGTGCCTTGTTGGAGATAATGCTCTTCCACGCCGGTTCCAGCCAGCGTACGCCTGCATCCTCCAGCTTGGTGGAAAACATCTCACGCAACATAAATTCCCACGGATACAGCTTGAACAGGTTGGAAATTACCTGATCCTGTAAATCCGTGAACTGACCTTTTTCACCTAACCCGATATCATCGATGTAGAGGAACTCAGTAGCAATTTCAGCTTCCGTTGCGCAGTCCTGCAAATACTGAATGGTTCCGCGATCTTCCACCGTGTCGCGACAGCAGGTGAGATGCAGCAACTGGAAGCCATACTGTTCACGCAGCTCAACGAAGCGATCGATCAGTTTTTCTTGCAGACTGTTAAACTGGTCGCTGCCCTCCGGCAAGTTACCGGCGTTAAGCTGATCTTCCAGCCAGATCCACTGAAAGAACGCCGCCTCGTATAGTGACGTTGGCGTATCGGCGTTATTTTCCAGAAGTTTAGGTTCGCCAGTGCCATCCCACGCCAGATCAAGACGCGAATAAAGCGATGGCTGGTGCGTCAGCCATGACTGGCGCACAAAACTCCAGGTGTGTTTTGGAATGCGGAATTTGGTCATCAGCTCATCGCTGGCGATCACTTTTTCCACCACTTTCAGGCACATCTGGTGCAGTTCGGCGGTGACTTCTTCCAGCTTTTCAACCTGGGCGAGGGTCAACTTGTAGTAAGCATCTTCACACCAGTACGGCTCGCCGTACATGGTGTGAAAATTGAAACCGTATTCGTGGGCTTTCTCACGCCAGTCCGGGCGCTCGGTAATACTGACTCTTTCCATCGGTATCAGCCACCCATTGAACGAGAAGAGGTGCCAGTTGCGCTACGCTGCATAGTGCTTTGTTTGGCAACAGATTCACCAAAACCGCCACGGGTAACGGTAGTGGTGGTCGCCGGTTTTGGTGCCATGGCTGTCTTCGGTACGGTCATGGTGCGGCCTGGCTGGGCTGCGCCATAGTTTTTACCCGTCGCGTCGGTATATTTACCGTAAGCCGGGCTGGCTGGGTTTTTCGAGGAGAACAGCGGCTGCTGTGCAAATCCCGCGCCGCCGCCCATCAGACGCCCCATCATGTAACCGGCCATCAGCGGCATCCAGAAACTCCCGCTGGATTGCTGGGCCTGCGCCTGGTTTTCTGGTGCCATGCCAGCCTGGGCTGGTGCCTGCTGGCACTGACCTTCACCAAATTCAGCAACACAGTCTTCACGGGTGGCGTATTTCGGCGCAGTACGTTCGGCTTCTTTCAGCGCATTGTTGTACGCGGTGGTACATTCGGCGCTTTTGCCTGGGTTTGCAGCTGAACAGTCGTCAGCATTTTGATAGAGAGACACTGTTTCATCACTCTTTTCACAGCCAGCCAGCATAAAAACAGTGGCAACCGCGAGAGCGACTGGTGTCAGATGGCGCGCGCTCCAGTTTTTGCGGAACGATGCGTGGCGTATGGATTTTGTCCGTTTCATTTTTGTCTTCCGGGACCAGTGGTAAATACCCATCAGAATAGAGGATGGCTGGTCGAAATTGAAGCGAGAAGGGGGAAGAATGCGGCAGATAACCCGTATCTTTACGTTGCCTTACGTTCAGACGGGGCCGAAGCCCCGTCGTCGTCATCAGTTACGGAAAGGGTTATGACCGTTACTGGTGGTAGTGCGTGCGGATGTTTGCTGAACGACGGGTGCCGGGCTATCAGGCGCATAACCATCAGCAATAGCATTCTGTTCCGGCGTTTGCGGGGCAACGTTTTCCGGATTAGTGGAAACCGGTTTGCTCAGCGCATTGTTCAGTGCCAGCAGATCCTGCTCGTTCAACGTACCCAGGGCTGACTTAATATTCAGCTGATTAATCAGGTAGTTATAACGCGCATTTGCCAGCTCTTGCTTAGCGTTGTACAGCGTGGTGGTTGCATCCAACACATCAACAATGGTACGCGTACCGACCGAGTAGCCCGCTTCCATCGCGTCTAATGAGCTTTGAGCGGAAACTACGGCTTGTTTGTAGGCGTTAATGCTACTGATAGATGCATTAATGTTGTTGAAGGAGGAACGTACGGTTTGCACGACGCTACGATGCGCGCTTTCCAGTTGCTCGCTGGCACCAACAAAGTTGTACTGGGCCTGTTTCACCTGCGAGTTAACCATTCCGCCCTGATAAATCGGCAGCGAGAAGCTCAGGCCCACTTTGTTCTGGCCCATATTGCTGTCGTCATACTGGGTACCAGCGGCACCACGAGTTTTCGAACCGCTATAAGAGGTGTCAGAAATCCCGGTAGAAGCCGTTAAATCCAGCGTCGGTAAGTGACCATCCTGCGCCTGGCGAATTTGCTCGCGCGCCAGGTCCTGGCTCAAGCGTGCCTGTAACAGCGACAGGTTGCGTTTTTCGGCTTCTTTCAGCAGCGCGTTAACCGGCTGTGGTTTGTCGGTTTTAAAGTTTTCGACATTCAGCGCTGCCAGTTCTGGATAGTAGTTACCGGTGATCTGGCGCAGCTGCTCTACCGCGTTATCAAGGTTATTACGTGCGGTCACTTCGTTCGCCAGCACGGTATCGTACTGCGCGCGGGCGTTCTGCACGTCGGTTATCGCTACCAGGCCCACGTTAAAACGTTGGGTGGTTTGATCTAATTGACGGTAGATCGCTTCTTTTTGTGCCTGTGTATAGGAAAGAACGTCAATAGCATTCAACACGTTAAAATAAGCGGTCGCGGTGTTGAGGATCAAGGTTTGCTGATCGGTCTGATATGTGACGTCCTGAATCCCTGCTGCTTTTTCCTGCAGCGTTAACGCACGCCATTTCGACATATCAAAAATGGATTGAGTTAACTGCAGGGACGCACTGGTCGCGTTAGAGTTGATGCCGTTCGCGTCGCGGTAGCCGTTGCTATAGGTGTAATCTGCACCTAAACCTAGCTGTGGCAGTAATGGACTGCGCGCTTCATTAATTTTTTCAAAGGCAGCATCACGATCGGCGGCAGACTTACGCAATTCCGGGTTACTAAGGCGTGCTTGCTGATAAACTTGCATCAGGTTCTCGGCCTGGCTCAACGAACTGAACCCAGAAAGGCTCAGGCCGATAAGAATGGGGAGCAATTTCTTCATTTGCATTCCTTGTGGTGAAGCAGTATTTAGCGCGATCAAACTGTAAAATTATTGCGGATTCTAGCAGAAGCCGCTACCGCAAAAGGTTGGCGTTACGTGCCATAGGGCGTTAATGTGCCTCAATTTAACACATGACTGCTCAAACGGCAGTCAAACGTCGCTGAAATTCACATTTAATTCACTATTAGTGCCAGGACATTAACAATGCTTAAGCCAGACAACCTGCCCGTTACATTTGGCAAAAACGATGTAGAAATTATTGCACGAGAAACACTTTATCGCGGCTTTTTTTCATTAGATCTTTATAGATTTCGTCATCGTTTATTCAACGGGCAAATGAGTCATGAGGTACGGAGGGAAATTTTTGAGCGCGGTCACGCCGCAGTCTTGCTACCCTTTGACCCAGTGCGTGATGAAGTTGTGCTGATTGAGCAGATTCGGATTGCCGCATACGACACCAGTGAAACCCCCTGGCTACTGGAGATGGTTGCCGGGATGATAGAAGAGGGTGAAAGTGTGGAAGATGTTGCCCGTCGCGAAGCGATTGAAGAGGCGGGACTGATAGTCAAACGGACCAAACCGGTGTTAAGTTTCCTGGCAAGCCCGGGGGGCACCAGTGAGCGTTCGTCAATTATGGTGGGCGAAGTGGACGCCACGACCGCAAGCGGTATTCATGGTCTGGCTGATGAAAACGAAGATATTCGCGTTCATGTGGTAAGCCGGGAACAGGCATACCAGTGGGTAGAAGAGGGGAAAATCGACAACGCAGCGTCGGTCATCGCTTTGCAATGGCTGCAGCTGCATCATCAAGCGTTAAAAAATGAGTGGGCATAAATGAAGCGTTACACACCTGACTTTCCTGAAATGATGCGCCTGTGCGAGATGAACTTTTCACAATTGCGCCGTTTGTTACCGCGCAATGACGCACCCGGCGAAACTGTAAGCTATCAGGTGGCAAACGCACAATATCGGCTGACGATTGTGGAATCGACCCGATACACTACCCTGGTGACAATAGAACAGACTGCGCCCGCGATCAGTTACTGGAGCCTTCCGTCAATGACGGTGCGTCTGTATCATGACGCGATGGTGGCTGAAGTGTGTTCAAGCCAGCAGATTTTTCGCTTCAAAGCGCGGTATGATTATCCTAATAAAAAGTTGCATCAACGCGACGAAAAGCATCAAATTAACCAGTTTTTAGCGGACTGGTTGCGATACTGTTTAGCACATGGAGCGATGGCGATTCCGGTTTACTAGCGTCGTGAAACCTAAGGACACCATTTGGAAAGCCTGTTAACCCTTCCTCTGGCTGGTGAGGCCAGAGTCAGGATTTTACAAATTACCGATACTCACCTGTTTGCACAAAAGCACGAAGCCCTGTTAGGGGTAAACACCTGGGAAAGCTACCAGGCGGTGCTGGAGGCGATTCGTCCACATCAGCACGAATTCGACCTGATTGTCGCGACAGGTGATTTAGCGCAGGATCAATCCTCTGCGGCCTATCAGCATTTCGCTGAAGGCATCGCAAGTTTTCGTGCGCCCTGCGTCTGGCTGCCGGGCAACCACGATTTCCAGCCCGCGATGTACAGCGCGTTACAGGATGCGGGTATCTCCCCGGCGAAGCGCGTGTTTATTGGTGAGCAATGGCAAATCCTGTTGCTGGATAGCCAGGTGTTTGGCGTGCCGCACGGTGAGCTGAGCGAGTTTCAGCTTGAGTGGCTGGAACGTAAACTGGCCGATGCGCCAGAACGCCATACGTTGCTGCTGCTGCATCATCATCCGCTACCTGCGGGTTGTAGTTGGCTCGATCAACACAGTCTGCGTAACGCGGGCGAACTGGATACCGTGCTGGCGAAGTTTCCGCACGTCAAATACTTGCTGTGCGGTCATATTCATCAGGAGCTGGATCTCGACTGGAACGGTCGCCGCCTGCTGGCAACGCCGTCGACCTGTGTGCAGTTTAAGCCGCACTGTTCCAACTTTACGCTGGACACCATCGCGCCCGGCTGGCGTACTCTCGAGTTACATGCTGATGGCACGCTGACCACCGAGGTGCATCGCCTGGCGGACACACGTTTCCAACCTGATACCGCTTCAGAAGGCTACTGATGTCTACGCTTCTTTATTTACACGGTTTCAACAGCTCGCCGCGCTCTGCAAAAGCGAGCTTGTTAAAAAACTGGCTGGCGGAACATCACCCTGACGTTGAGATGATCATTCCGCAGTTGCCGCCGTATCCTTCCGACGCGGCAGAGCTGTTGGAATCCATTGTCCTGGAACATGGCGGCGATTCGCTGGGTATTGTCGGTTCGTCACTGGGGGGATATTACGCCACCTGGTTGTCGCAATGTTTTATGCTGCCCGCAGTGGTGGTAAACCCGGCGGTACGCCCGTTTGAACTGCTGACGGACTATCTCGGTCAGAACGAGAACCCCTACACCGGGCAGCAATATGTGCTAGAGTCACGCCATATTTACGATCTCAAAGTCATGCAGATTGACCCGCTGGAAGCGCCGGATTTGATCTGGCTGCTGCAACAGACGGGAGATGAAGTGCTGGATTACCGCCAGGCGGTGGCGTACTACGCTTCCTGCCGCCAGACTGTCATAGAAGGCGGCAACCACGCATTCACGGGCTTCGAAGATTATTTCAACCCGATCGTCGATTTTCTTGGTCTGCACCATCTCTGACGATCAACTCGAATTACTAACTTAAACCATGACGCAAACTTATAACGCTGATGCCATTGAGGTACTCACCGGGCTTGAGCCGGTTCGCCGCCGTCCGGGGATGTATACCGATACCACTCGCCCTAACCATTTGGGGCAAGAAGTTATTGATAACAGTGTCGATGAAGCACTGGCGGGTCACGCAAAACGCGTGGATGTAATCTTACATGCTGACCAGTCGTTAGAAGTTATTGACGATGGGCGCGGGATGCCGGTGGATATTCACCCGGAAGAGGGTGTACCGGCGGTTGAACTGATTCTTTGCCGTCTGCATGCAGGCGGTAAATTCTCTAACAAAAATTACCAGTTCTCTGGCGGCCTGCATGGCGTGGGGATTTCGGTGGTTAACGCCCTGTCGAAGCGCGTAGAAGTTAACGTGCGCCGCGATGGTCAGGTTTATAACATCGCCTTTGAAAATGGCGAAAAGGTGCAGGATTTACAGGTTGTCGGCACTTGCGGTAAACGCAATACTGGTACCAGCGTGCACTTCTGGCCGGATGAAACCTTCTTTGACAGCCCGCGTTTTTCTGTTTCACGCCTGACACATGTGCTGAAAGCCAAAGCGGTATTGTGCCCTGGCGTTGAGATCACTTTTAAAGATGAGATCAACAATACCGAACAACGCTGGTGCTATCAGGACGGTCTGAATGATTACCTGGCGGAAGCGGTAAATGGTCTGCCGACGCTGCCGGAAAAACCGTTTATCGGTAATTTCGCTGGTGATACTGAAGCTGTGGACTGGGCGCTACTGTGGCTGCCGGAAGGCGGTGAACTGCTGACCGAAAGCTACGTCAACCTTATCCCAACGATGCAGGGCGGTACCCATGTTAATGGTCTGCGTCAGGGCCTGTTGGACGCGATGCGTGAGTTCTGTGAATACCGCAACATTCTGCCGCGCGGCGTGAAGCTGTCGGCGGAAGATATCTGGGATCGCTGCGCCTATGTTCTGTCGGTGAAAATGCAGGATCCGCAGTTTGCCGGGCAGACCAAAGAGCGTCTCTCTTCGCGTCAATGCGCGGCATTCGTTTCAGGCGTGGTGAAAGATGCCTTTATCCTGTGGCTGAACCAGAACGTTCAGGCGGCGGAGTTGCTGGCAGAGATGGCGATTTCCAGCGCCCAGCGTCGTATGCGTGCGGCTAAAAAAGTGGTGCGTAAAAAGCTGACCAGCGGCCCGGCGCTGCCTGGCAAACTGGCTGACTGTACCGCGCAGGACCTTAACCGTACCGAACTGTTCCTCGTGGAAGGTGACTCCGCAGGCGGATCTGCCAAGCAGGCGCGCGATCGCGAATATCAGGCGATCATGCCACTGAAAGGTAAGATCCTTAACACCTGGGAAGTCTCTTCCGACGAAGTGCTGGCCGCGCAGGAAGTGCATGATATTTCGGTAGCGATCGGTATCGATCCTGACAGCGACGATCTGAGCCAGCTTCGTTATGGCAAAATCTGTATCCTCGCGGATGCGGACTCTGATGGTCTGCACATTGCCACGCTGCTCTGCGCTTTGTTCGTAAAACACTTCCGCGCGTTGGTGAAACACGGTCACGTTTACGTCGCACTGCCACCGCTCTACCGTATTGATCTCGGGAAAGAGGTTTATTACGCGCTGACGGAAGAAGAGAAAGAGGGCGTACTTGAGCAATTAAAACGCAAGAAAGGCAAGCCGAACGTCCAGCGTTTTAAAGGTCTGGGGGAAATGAACCCGATGCAATTGCGTGAAACCACGCTTGATCCGAACACTCGCCGTCTGGTGCAGTTGACTATCGATGATGAAGACGATCAGCGTACTGACGCGATGATGGATATGCTGCTGGCGAAGAAACGCTCGGAAGATCGCCGCAACTGGTTGCAAGAGAAAGGCGACATGGCGGAGATTGAGGTTTAAAGGAAAGAACATTGCCCGGTCAGGATGGCCGGGCAAACAAGGCAGGTTTAAATCCCAGGTTGCAGGATGCGGATATTCATCTCCAGCACGTCGCCTTTTACGGCTTCGCTGTACGCCTTCATGTGCGGGGTTTGCAGATGCGCTTCAAGATGCGCGATGCTTTCCCACTGCTCAATCATCACGATAGAATCCGGTGCCATAGACTGGAAACTCACGCCAGCAGCGCAATCCACCATTGGCGCATAGCCGTGGCAACCTTCTTCTTTCAGTACGGTTGGAACGATTTTAGCAAACTGATCCAATACCGCCTGACGGTGATGTTGACCAGGACGAGTACGGATTTCTGCGATTACGGTAAGCATGGTTAACTCCTTCTAAAGCCTGAGCTCTAGTTAACCAAAAATTTCCACAAGATGCTTGCGATATTCTTCAGTATAGCGGGGAACATCAGGCATTTTTATCACGTCATTAGCGATAAATGTCGGCAGCGGTTCCATGCCAAGGAATTGGTTTGCTTTATGGAACGGCAGATACACACCGTCGACGCCAACGCCGTGGAAGAATTGATCTTTTTCGGTGAAGGCTTCCATTGGTGCGTTCCAGGTCAGAGAAAGCATATATTTTTTGCCCTGTACCAGGCCGCCGGAACCGTATTTTTTTGACGGATCTTTGCGGGTACGGCCATCGCTGGCATACAGCGTTCCATGACCTTCGGTGAATACATCATCAATATATTTTTTCACTGTCCACGGCGCGCCCATCCACCAGCCTGGCATCTGCCAGATCACCACATCAGCCCAGAGAAAGTTTTGTACTTCCGCTTTGACATCGTAGTCGCTGTCGGCGCGAACGATGCGGACATCATGCCCGAGGTCGCGCAGTGTGCCATCCGCGACTTCGGTCAGGGTGTCGTTCAGTTGACCATTGGAGTGGGCGAATTTTTTCGCGCCGTTGATAATCAGGATGTTGCTCATTTTTTAACCTCAAGGTGAGACGTTTGCCGACTATAGTACGTCACAGAGCGGTACGGTGAAATTAGCAAAATGTGCAAAGTCTTTTGCGAATTTAGCAAAAGTCTGATCTTGCTCTGACTCACCGATGCAGGATAAATATTTTCTGAAAATGACAATACTGATAGCCATTCCTCATAATTCTTACTCGCACCGGAATAATTTACACGTTTGGTTCGGTTTTTTTTGGGATTGAAAATATGGCTTTGAATAAGTAAAAGATGAAAATATCAACGTGTCATGTTGATAATTATAAATGGATTTTTATGAGCGTACTGATATATGTTAAAGCATAAAATTCAAACAATATTTGAAGCTCTGTTATACATAATGCTTACTTATTGGTTAATAGATGCTTTTTTTGCTTTCAATAAGTATGACTGGATGCTTGAGTCGGGAGACAATATTTGCAGTATACCTTCCGTTTCAGGCGAAGATCGTATATTGCAAGCAATGATTGCAGCATTTTTTCTTCTTACGCCACTTATTATTCTTATCTTAAGAAAACTCTTTATGCGGGAAATGTTCGAGTTTTGGGTATATGTATTCTCGCTCGGTATTTGTCTGGTTTGTGGTTGGTGGCTTTTTTGGGGACGGTTTATATTTTGCTATTAGTAAAATCTATGAGAGTCGTTTTAACGGCTCTCATAGACAGAGAAGTTACCAGCTTACCTTCGCCTCAAATCCACCTTGTTCCGCATTCCCAAACTCAACATTCATGCCATGCAATTTGGCGATTCGCTGGACAATCGATAGCCCAAGTCCACTGCCGGTAGCGGTTTGTCCGGGGGGGCGATAGAAGCGTTCGCCAATTCGCGCCAGAGCCTCTGGCGTCACACCGGGGCCGTTATCCCTCACGATGAAATTATCAGCATTCAGCGTGACGTCTATCACGCTGCCCTGTGGACTGTAGCGCACGGCGTTATCCAGCAAATTTCGCACCAACAAACTTAGCAATAGCGGTTGTCCGGTGCGTTTGATGCCGTGGGCATTGAGTGTCAGTCGCACGTCAATTTTCGCCTGCTGCGCCGTGTGGTAAATATCCATCACCGACGATTGCAGGAGATCTTCAAGCGGGATCTCCGCGACGTCCTGAAGGTTATCCAGTGAGTCCAGCCGCGATAGAGTGAGCAGTTGATCAACCAGACGAGTAGCGCGATCGATCCCGTAATGTAATTGAAGCAGCGCTTTTTTCCGCGCTTGCGGATCATCGTCAGAAAGCTGCGCAACTTCGGTTTGCACTTTCAGCGCCGTTAACGGGCTACGTAGTTCGTGAGCTGCGTCGGAGGTAAAGCGTCGTTCACGAACCATCATCGCATGTGTGCGGGCGAACAGTTGATTTAGCGACTCAACCAACGGACGCACTTCGCTGGGTACGCCAGTCGCGTTTAGTGGTTTTTCCGAGTCAGGGTCACGCATACGCAGCGCCAGCGCCAGTTTGTTCAGCGGCGCGAGTTCACGACCCAATAGTACCATCATGATGATTAACATAATCGGCAGTGCGACCAGCCACGGGATCAATTGCCCGGCAACAATCGCCAGCGCCATGTCTTCACGGTATTCCCATTCCTGACCAACAACGATGCGATATTTGCCATCAGGTGAGGTCATCCAGACAAAACGCCATTGATCTTTATCGCCCACCAGTTGCCCGTCAGCAAAACCTTCCCGTTGATAGCTATAAGGAATATCTTCTCCGTTATCGCCATCGTTAAGGACCATTCTGCCGTCGTGGGTAAAGATGGCAAAGGTCAGCGCATCGTCATCAACATGACCGTGTTTTAATTTATTTGGCGTCTGTGCCATGCGATCCGCCGCGTTGATTTCGTTGAGATCGAGCGTACTTAACCGCTTGGCAAACAGCATCAGTTGGGTGTCGAACAATTCATCGACGTTATCCGTTGTTTGTTTCCAGGCGACAAAGCTGGAAAGCAGCCAGGTCACCGAGGCCAGAATTAAAAAGATTAGCGTCAGCCTGACGCGCAGACTAAGACGTTGGGTAAATTTCATTTCTCACCTAATGTGTAGCCAATACCATGCACGGTACGAATAAAATCACTACCGAGTTTGCGTCGCAGATGATGCACATGCACTTCAACGGCATTACTGGTGACCTCTTCGTCCCAGGTATACAGTTTCTCTTCAATCAGTTTGCGCGGCAGTACCCGACCAGCGTTACGCATCAGTAATTCCAGCAGGGCAAATTCTTTTGGTTTCAGTGTTAAGGGTTCGCCAGCCAGCGTGGCGATACGTTTGCCGGGGTCGAGCATGACGTTACCGTGGCGCAGCTCGTTGCTGGCCTGGCCGTTGGTTCGGCGCATCAGAGCTTCCAGCCTGGCGGCGACTTCTATCAACGCAAAAGGTTTACACAGATAATCGTCAGCTCCCAGACGCAGCCCTTCTACACGTTCCTCCAGCGCATCGCGCGCGGTCAGGATCAGTACCGGCTCACGCTGACCTTTTTCTCGCCATTCGCGCAAAATATCGCGACCATCCATGCCTGGTAAGGTTAAATCCAGGATCACCGCATCATAAGGCGCGCTATAAAGCGCCTCTTTTCCCTGACGACCTTGTGTAAACCAGTCGACGCTAAAACCCATTTTACTAAGGCCCGTTTTGATGCCGTCGCCAATCAGCATGTCATCTTCTATCAGTAAAATTCGCATTTTTTCATCCCTGCGATAACCGTATTTGCTGCCAGTAAACCGTGTTGTAACGCGCTCTGTACAGCACTAAATTTTATTTTTTTCCCTTAAGAAGTTGTTAAGGACTATCTTGTTAAATGCTCGGAAACAGACATTAAAGGGAGTAATAAACATGAAAAAATTCGCAGCAGTAATCGCAGTAATGGCCCTGTGCAGCGCACCGGTGATGGCAGCAGAGCAGGGCGGTTTTTCTGGCCCATCGGCAACGCAAAGTCAGGCCGGAGGATTCCAGGGGCCGAACGGCAGCGTAACGACCGTAGAAAGCGCAAAATCCCTGCGTGACGACACCTGGGTAACCCTGCGCGGCAATATCGTTGAACGCATCTCTGACGATCTCTACGTGTTTAAAGATGCCAGCGGTACTATCAATGTTGATATCGACCACAAACGCTGGAACGGTGTGACGGTGACGCCGAAAGATACGGTTGAGATTCAGGGTGAAGTCGATAAAGACTGGAATTCTGTTGAAATTGACGTCAAACAGATCCGCAAAGTAAATCCGTAATTGTTACCGCTCCCGGGACGCGTTCCCGGGAATAATTTCGCAGGGAGGCAAAATGACAAACCTGACACTGGATGTAAACATTATCGATTTCCCATCAATCCCTGTGGCGATGTTGCCGCACCGCTGTAGCCCTGAGTTGCTCAACTACAGTGTGGCGAAATTTATCATGTGGCGTAAAGAGACGGGGCTTTCTCCTGTTAACCAAAGCCAGACTTTTGGCGTCGCCTGGGACGACCCTGCCACCACCGCACCGGAAGCGTTTCGCTTTGATATCTGCGGCAGCGTTAGCGAACCGATTCCCGATAATCGTTATGGTGTGAGCAATGGTGAACTTACCGGTGGACGTTATGCCGTGGCCCGCCACGTTGGCGAGCTGGACGATATTTCACACACGATATGGGGCATTATTCGCCACTGGCTGCCTGCAAGCGGCGAGAAAATGCGTAAAGCACCGATTCTGTTTCACTACACCAATCTTGCCGAAGGGGTGACAGAGCAGCGACTGGAAACGGATGTTTATGTGCCGTTGGCGTGATGGGGAATCTTTACCGGAGTGTGAGCCAAATCACTCGCGATAAGTTTGAGCGAACAATGCCACAGGCGTATTGTTGTTGGGCTTATAATTTCTCCGGTAAGGAATACCATGTATACGCGAAATTTATTATCCGGTGCGCCGTAAGCCGTCTCGGGGGTATCCATGAGCAAGCCGCACTTATGGCAGGAGGCGCGGGGCACTGGTGGAGACACAGCTAAACTGGGCTGAACCGTATACTTACAGTCGACTACTTTGATGCTTTAGGCTTCCCTGGACTCGCATAACCTCAACTTCTCGAATCGCCCGGAGCGGACCCCCATGCCGAGTGGTGTGGCATGGGCGCAAACTTGTGCTGCCCTCTATGCCGATCAAGTCTACAGCAAAGAGTTGTATATCAAGGCACATTGATGCCTTTATCGCCGTCGGAGCACGTCCGGCGGCGCTATTCACGCTGATCTCCTGTGACTCGACGCGGCAGATAATGTAGTATCTCCGGCAATATTGCCCCTTTGAAGGCTGGCGAATAAGTTGAGGAATCAGAATTAATGAGCGATATGGCAGAGCGCCTTGCGCTACATGAATTTACGGAAAACGCCTACTTAAACTACTCCATGTACGTGATCATGGACCGTGCGTTGCCGTTTATTGGCGATGGTCTTAAACCTGTTCAGCGCCGCATTGTGTATGCGATGTCTGAACTGGGCCTGAATGCCAGCGCCAAATTTAAAAAATCGGCCCGTACCGTCGGTGACGTACTGGGTAAATACCATCCGCACGGCGATATCGCCTGTTATGAAGCGATGGTCCTGATGGCGCAGCCGTTCTCTTACCGTTATCCGCTGGTTGATGGTCAGGGGAACTGGGGCGCGCCGGACGATCCGAAATCGTTCGCGGCAATGCGTTACACCGAATCCCGGTTGTCGAAATATTCCGAGCTGCTATTGAGCGAGCTGGGGCAGGGGACGGCTGACTGGGTGCCAAACTTCGACGGCACTTTGCAGGAGCCGAAAATGCTGCCTGCCCGTCTGCCAAACATTTTGCTTAACGGCACCACCGGTATTGCCGTCGGCATGGCGACCGATATTCCACCGCATAACCTGCGTGAAGTAGCTCAGGCGGCAATCGCATTAATCGACCAGCCGAAAACCACGCTCGATCAGCTGCTGGATATCGTGCAGGGGCCGGATTATCCGACTGAAGCGGAAATTATCACTTCGCGCGCCGAGATCCGTAAAATCTACGAGAACGGACGTGGTTCAGTGCGTATGCGCGCGGTGTGGAAGAAAGAAGATGGCGCGGTGGTTATCAGCGCATTACCGCATCAGGTTTCAGGTGCGCGCGTACTGGAGCAAATTGCTGCGCAAATGCGCAACAAAAAGCTGCCGATGGTTGACGATCTGCGCGATGAATCTGACCACGAGAACCCGACCCGTCTGGTGATTGTGCCGCGTTCCAACCGCGTGGATATGGATCAGGTGATGAACCACCTCTTCGCTACCACCGATCTGGAAAAGAGCTATCGCATTAACCTCAATATGATCGGTCTGGATGGTCGTCCGGCGGTGAAAAACCTGCTGGAAATCCTCTCCGAATGGCTGGTGTTCCGTCGCGATACCGTGCGCCGCCGACTGAACTATCGTCTGGAGAAAGTCCTCAAGCGCCTGCATATCCTGGAAGGTTTGCTGGTGGCGTTTCTCAACATCGACGAAGTGATTGAGATCATTCGTAACGAAGATGAACCGAAACCGGCGCTGATGTCGCGGTTTGGCCTTACGGAAACCCAGGCGGAAGCGATCCTCGAACTGAAACTGCGTCATCTTGCCAAACTGGAAGAGATGAAGATTCGCGGTGAGCAGAGTGAGCGGGAAAAAGAGCGCGACCAGTTGCAGGGCATTTTGGCTTCCGAGCGTAAAATGAATAACCTGCTGAAGAAAGAACTGCAGGCAGACGCGCAAGCCTACGGTGACGATCGTCGTTCGCCGTTGCAGGAACGCGAAGAAGCGAAAGCGATGAGCGAGCACGACATGCTGCCGTCTGAACCTGTCACCATTGTGCTGTCGCAGATGGGCTGGGTACGCAGCGCTAAAGGCCATGATATCGACGCGCCGGGCCTGAATTATAAAGCGGGTGATAGCTTCAAAGCTGCGGTGAAAGGTAAGAGCAACCAACCGGTAGTGTTTGTTGATTCCACCGGTCGTAGCTATGCCATCGACCCGATTACGCTGCCGTCGGCGCGTGGTCAGGGCGAGCCGCTCACCGGCAAATTAACGTTGCCGCCTGGGGCGACCGTTGACCATATGCTGATGGAAAGCGACGATCAGAAACTGCTGATGGCTTCCGATGCGGGTTACGGTTTCGTCTGCACCTTTAACGATCTGGTGGCGCGTAACCGTGCAGGTAAAGCTTTGATAACCTTACCGGAAAATGCCCATGTTATGCCGCCGGTGGTGATTGAAGATGCTTCCGACATGCTGCTGGCAATCACTCAGGCAGGCCGTATGTTGATGTTCCCGGTAAGCGATCTGCCGCAGCTGTCGAAGGGCAAAGGCAACAAGATTATCAACATTCCATCGGCAGAAGCCGCGCGTGGCGAGGATGGTCTGGCGCAACTGTACGTTCTGCCGCCGCAAAGCACGCTGACCATTCATGTTGGGAAACGCAAAATTAAACTGCGTCCGGAAGAGCTACAGAAAGTCACTGGCGAACGTGGACGCCGCGGTACGTTGATGCGCGGTTTGCAGCGTATCGATCGTGTTGAGATCGACTCTCCTCGCCGTGCCAGCAGCGGTGATAGCGAAGAGTAATATGCCGGGGAGGGCGCTGTTTCCTCCCGCTTGCAAGGAACGCCGGATGAAACGTTAAGTCGTCATCCGGCAGCGTATTCAACCCCCGGAAACGATAAAAATTCCCTTGAAACCGTTGTTTATTCATGCGTTGCGATTAACAATACGCTTTTCCAGAGAGCGGCTTTTAACAATGCCCTAACCTGATTTCAGGTGACGTACAATGCCAGTCTCTCAGACCTTCAGAGGGTGTTATGCTATATATCTTTCGTCTTATTATTACCGTGATTTACAGCATCTTAGTCTGTGTATTCGGCTCCATTTACTGCCTTTTCAGCCCGCGTAACCCGAAACATGTGGCCACCTTTGGGCATATGTTTGGCCGTCTTGCGCCGCTGTTCGGCCTGAAAGTTGAGTGCCGCAAACCTGCAGATGCTGAAAGCTACGGCAATGCTATCTATATCGCTAACCACCAGAACAACTATGACATGGTGACAGCATCGAACATTGTGCAACCGCCGACGGTGACGGTAGGTAAAAAGAGCTTGCTGTGGATCCCCTTCTTCGGGCAGTTGTACTGGTTAACCGGCAACTTATTGATCGACAGAAACAATCGCACTAAAGCTCACGGCACCATTGCGGAAGTCGTGAATCATTTCAAAAAACGCCGTATTTCCATCTGGATGTTCCCGGAAGGAACCCGCAGCCGTGGTCGCGGCCTGCTACCGTTCAAGACTGGAGCATTTCACGCGGCAATTGCGGCGGGCGTCCCGATTATTCCCGTGTGCGTCTCTACAACTTCGAATAAGATTAATCTTAATCGACTGCACAACGGTCTGGTGATTGTCGAAATGCTGCCGCCAATTGACGTCAGTCAGTATGGCAAAGATCAGGTTCGTGAGCTGGCTGCCCATTGTCGTTCGATAATGGAACAAAAAATCGCCGAGCTCGATAAAGAAGTCGCAGAACGCGAAGCCGCCGGAAAAGTTTAAGTCGGCAATCTGTATTTTTGCGGGGAACACTTTCCTGCACGGTATTACTTTAGCCAGTTTTACATGGAGCAAATATGTCACTCAGTCGGCGTCAGTTCATTCAGGCATCGGGGATTGCACTTTGTGCAGGCGCTGTTCCCCTGAAGGCCAGCGCAGCCGGGCAACAGCAACCGCTACCCGTTCCGCCGCTACTTGAATCTCGCCGTGGGCAACCGCTGTTTATGACTGTACAACGTGCGCACTGGTCATTTACGCCAGGGACACGCGCGTCGGTCTGGGGAATCAATGGTCGTTACCTGGGGCCGACTATCCGCGTCTGGAAGGGCGACGATGTTAAGCTTATTTACAGCAACCGCCTGACAGAAAATGTCTCAATGACGGTGGCCGGGCTACAGGTACCAGGCCCGCTGATGGGCGGTCCGGCACGGATGATGTCGCCAAACGCTGACTGGGCACCCGTACTGCCCATTCGCCAGAACGCAGCTACTCTGTGGTATCACGCCAATACTCCCAACCGCACGGCTCAGCAGGTCTATAACGGCCTTGCCGGAATGTGGCTGGTGGAAGATGAAGTCAGCAAGTCGCTGCCTATCCCCAACCATTATGGTGTGGATGATTTTCCGGTCATTATCCAGGATAAACGGCTGGATAACTTTGGTACGCCAGAATACAACGAACCGGGAAGCGGCGGCTTTGTTGGTGATACGCTGCTGGTTAACGGTGTACAAAGCCCGTACGTTGAAGTCTCGCGTGGCTGGGTGCGCTTGCGACTGCTGAACGCGTCGAACTCTCGTCGCTATCAACTACAGATGAGCGATGGTCGCCCGTTACATGTGATTTCTGGCGATCAGGGATTCCTGCCTGCTCCTGTATCGGTGAAGCAACTTTCGCTGGCACCGGGCGAGCGCCGCGAGATTCTGGTGGATATGAGCAACGGCGATGAAGTGTCGATCACCTGTGGCGAAGCGGCGAGCATTGTTGATCGTATTCGCGGCTTCTTTGAGCCATCCAGTATTCTGGTTTCTACCCTGGTGCTAACGCTGCGCCCAACCGGCCTTCTGCCGCTGGTCACAGACAGTCTTCCGATGCGCTTGCTGCCAACTGAAATCATGGCTGGTTCGCCAATTCGCAGTCGCGATATCAGTCTGGGCGATGACCCGGGTATTAATGGACAGCTGTGGGACGTCAACCGTATTGATGTCACCGCGCAGCAAGGAACGTGGGAACGCTGGACGGTACGCGCGGACGAGCCGCAAGCGTTCCATATTGAAGGCGTGATGTTCCAGATCCGTAACGTGAATGGCGCGATGCCGTTCCCGGAAGACAGAGGCTGGAAAGATACCGTTTGGGTTGACGGACAAGTGGAGCTGCTTGTTTATTTCGGTCAGCCTTCCTGGGCGCACTTCCCGTTCTACTTCAACAGTCAGACGCTGGAAATGGCGGACCGTGGCTCGATTGGGCAACTGTTGGTCAATCCGGTACCGTAATCTTCATACTCGCCCGAGGAGGGCGAGTATGGAATACCTTTCGATTTCTCTTTCGTTCCGGCTTATAATCCCCGGCCTTTGATTATTTTTTTATCATTTCTGGAAGCAAAATGAGCTCTATCTCCCTGATCCAACCGGATCGCGACCTGTTCTCCTGGCCGCAGTACTGGGCCGCCTGTTTTGGACCGGCACCGTTTTTGCCGATGTCTCGTGAAGAGATGGATCAACTTGGCTGGGATAGCTGCGACATCATTTTGGTTACTGGCGACGCGTATGTCGATCACCCAAGCTTCGGGATGGCGATTTGCGGTCGTATGCTGGAAGCACAGGGCTTTCGCGTCGGGATCATCGCCCAGCCAGACTGGAGCAGCAAAGACGATTTCATGCGTCTGGGTAAACCGAATCTGTTTTTCGGTGTTACTGCTGGCAACATGGATTCGATGATCAACCGTTATACCGCCGATCGCCGTTTACGTCATGACGATGCCTACACGCCGGATAACGTCGCGGGTAAGCGCCCGGATCGCGCCACACTGGTTTATACCCAGCGTTGTAAAGAGGCGTGGAAAGATGTACCGGTGATCCTCGGCGGTATTGAGGCTAGTCTGCGCCGTACCGCACATTATGATTACTGGTCCGATACCGTGCGCCGTTCCGTGCTGGTGGATTCGAAAGCCGACATGCTGATGTTTGGTAACGGTGAGCGTCCGCTGGTGGAGGTGGCGCACCGTCTGGCGATGGGCGAGCCGATTAGTGAAATCCGCGATGTGCGTAATACCGCGATTATCGTGAAAGAGGCGCTGCCTGGCTGGAGCGGCGTGGATTCCACCCGTCTTGATACCCCTGGAAAAATCGACCCAATCCCGCATCCGTATGGTGAAGATTTGCCGTGCGCGGATAACAAACCGGTGGCACCGAAAAAGCAGGAAGCCAAAGCCGTAACCGTGCAGCCACCGCGCCCGAAACCGTGGGAAAAAACCTACGTGTTGCTGCCTTCTTTCGAGAAAGTGAAGGGCGATAAAGTGCTGTACGCCCATGCTTCGCGCATTCTGCACCACGAAACCAACCCAGGCTGCGCCCGCGCATTGATGCAAAAACACGGTGACCGCTATGTGTGGATCAACCCGCCTGCTATCCCGCTTTCTACCGAAGAGATGGACAGCGTTTTTGCGCTGCCGTACAAGCGCGTGCCACATCCGGCCTATGGCAATGCCCGTATTCCGGCTTACGAAATGATCCGTTTTTCGGTCAACATTATGCGCGGCTGCTTTGGCGGCTGTTCTTTCTGTTCTATTACCGAGCACGAAGGGCGCATTATTCAGAGCCGTTCGGAAGATTCGATCATTAATGAGATCGAAGCGATCCGCGACACCGTTCCAGGTTTTACGGGCGTGATTTCCGATCTCGGTGGGCCAACTGCCAACATGTATATGTTGCGCTGCAAATCGCCACGCGCTGAACAAACTTGTCGCCGTTTGTCGTGCGTTTATCCGGATATTTGTCCGCACATGGACACTAACCACGAACCGACGATCAACCTCTATCGCCGTGCGCGTGATCTGAAAGGCATTAAAAAAATCCTCATCGCCTCAGGCGTACGTTATGACATCGCCGTGGAAGATCCGCGCTATATCAAAGAGTTGGCGACCCATCACGTCGGCGGTTATCTGAAGATTGCCCCGGAACATACCGAAGAAGGGCCGTTATCGAAGATGATGAAGCCGGGCATGGGCAGCTATGACCGCTTTAAAGAGCTGTTCGATACTTACTCAAAACAGGCAGGTAAAGAGCAGTATCTGATCCCCTATTTCATCTCCGCGCACCCCGGTACGCGTGATGAAGATATGGTGAATCTGGCGCTGTGGCTGAAAAAGCATCGTTTCCGTCTCGACCAGGTACAGAACTTCTACCCATCGCCGCTGGCGAACTCAACCACCATGTATTACACCGGGAAAAACCCGCTGGCGAAGATTGGTTATAAGAGCGAAGACGTCTTCGTACCGAAGGGCGACAAACAGCGTCGTTTGCATAAAGCGTTGTTGCGTTACCACGATCCGGCAAACTGGCCGTTAATCCGCCAGGCGCTGGAAGCGATGGGCAAAAAGCATCTGATTGGCAGCCGTCGCGATTGCTTAGTGCCTGCGCCAACCATTGAAGAGATGCGTGAAGCTCGTCGCCAGAACCGCAATACCCGTCCGGCGTTGACGAAACATACGCCGATGGCGACCCAGCGTCAGACGCCTGCTACGGCAAAAAAAGCGTCGTCTACGCAATCTCGTCCGGTGAATGCTGGTGCGAAGAAACGCCCTAAAGCGGCGGTTGGACGTTAAAAAAAATCCCCGGCAACTGACATGCTGCCGGGGATTTTTTTATCATTCTGCGTACATACGCAAGCAGCGCAGGCAATCAAAATAGTCCTGAGCATCAAGACGCGTATTGGCTCTGTTAGCTTCGGATTTGGCAGCATAGATTTGTGGGCGTAGTGCTTTCATATCCTGCTCAAGCCGGGCGATTTTGGCATTTAATGTTTGCACATTGCTCGCCAGCTGATTGACCTTTTGCTCATTGACGCAGCCACTGAGCAAGCAGGTTGCCAGAACAACAGCTCCCACGGTGAAAATCGTTTTCATATAGTGTTCCCTTTTATTTATTGTTCCGGCTAATTGTTATTTAATTCAGCTCATTGCTTTAATCTGGCGGCGGTTTTTGCCTCAATCTGCTTAAGTAGGCTGCCGCTGTTCGGGCGGATAAAATCAGCGATTTCCCACTTGCCTTCGCGCCGCTGTAAAACCAGTTCTTGCTCTTCGTTGTTGCCATTGGTCAGCGTAAAACGAACATGAATGCGGGCGGAATCGGCGGTTTTCTCCAGGACTCGAATTTCATCAACGCGTGAAAATAGCGACTCTTCGCCAAAACAGATCGGATTGTCGTAAATAAATTGCCGTTCTATTTGCATATCTTCATCGGGATTATTGGCCGTCTTGAAGGTGGTTTTATAGAAGGCATTAACCGCCTGGCGGTAAGAGTCGGAAACCACCCACGTCCACGGCCAGCTATAATCAGCAATATGTTCAAAGAGTTCGGCAACAAAGGCTTCCGGCTGTTCTTTTTGCAACGAAGCTAAAGCGGCCAGCGTTTTTTCATTCTCGCTATTAACTGCTTGTAAGACGCTGCCATGATTGCTGACAATATCGTCAATGACCCAACGACCATTTTCCGCCACCATTTTCAGTGTCTGCGTGGTCTTTTCTTTATCATCTTTAAAGATACGAAAGCGCACAACGGCATCGGCATGATCGGCGTCAGTTTGGGTTATCGCAACGCTTTCTAGCACCAGATCGCCAAAATCCTGACAATCACAAACCGGATCATAATCCAGCCAGCCAATATTGCCCGGCAGCGTAAGATTGTCGTTCAGGGTAAGCGCCTGTTGAATACGCGCAGAAGTTATCGCCCGCTCTCCGGTTTCACCAAAATAAGGGGCAGTGGCATCTGATTTATAGTTCTGATAAATATGCCGGACTGTTTGTTCTACGGTCAGTGAGGGGGGCTGTGCGTGTACGGTAAAACTTGCCAGGGCTGCTAAAAACAGAAGTATTATTTTCATCTGTTTTTCACCTCTCCGTTGCGTTTATCCCGGATATAGATGAGTTGTTCTTTTAAGAGCTTCCGGCTCTGCATGATGATGTCCTTATATTTGGCATTCCTGAACAAGGAAGAGTAACAACGGGCGGGACGCGAGGGGAATAAATGATTTCTGAAAAGTCCGGTAGCGGAACATTACCGCCACCGGGAGAATTTGCATGTTAGCCGCCGAACTGGTCAGGATCGGGACCGAGACGCTTGCCCTGATCGAGTTTTGCAATTTCGCCGAGTTCGTCTTTGTCGAGACGGAAATCCCAGACATCAAAGTTTTCGGCAATACGTGAAGGTGTGACCGATTTCGGGATCACCACCAGGCCGCTATCCAGATGCCAGCGGATAACAATCTGCGCCGGGGTTTTGCCGTATTTATCTGCCAGATCGCGAATGACTTTCTGATCGAAAACGCCTTTCCCTCCTTGCGCTAATGGGCTCCAGGATTCGGTCTGGATTTTGTGTGTCGCGTTCCAGGCGTGTAGCTGGCGTTGTTGCATCAGCGGATGAAGTTCGATCTGGTTTATCACAGGCGTCACGCCAGTTTCATCAATCAGGCGTTGCAGGTGATGGATCTGGAAGTTGCACACGCCGATGCTTTTGATTAATCCCTCTTTTTGCAATTCGATCATGCCTTTCCATGCTTCGACATAATGGTCGATAGCGGGAACGGGCCAGTGCATTAAGTAGAGGTCGATATAATCAAGCTGGAGTTTTTTCAGGCTGTCGAGCAGGGCTTCGCGGGGGCGCTTGTGGTCGTCGTTCCACAGCTTAGTGGTGATGAACAGTTCTTCTCTGTTGACTGAGGCATTTTTCAGGGCTTTGCCGACACCTTCTTCGTTCTTGTAGGCCGCGGCGGTATCAATCGAGCGATAACCCACTTCTAACGCTTTTTGAATGGCGGTGATTACTTCCTCATTACTTGCTTGCCAGACGCCCAGTCCCAACTGGGGCATGACATTGCCATCCTGTAGCTTAATAACGGTTGGATTAGCCATACGTTCCTCCTTTATATGAACTCACCGGAGCAGGCTCCGGTGAGGTGTTGTGAACTTAAGTCTGGACGAAATGCCCGAAAACGAAAGTTTGAGGCGTAAAAAGCTTAGCGGGCGGCTTCGTATATACGGCGGCTGACATCCAGCGTAATGTCATGATTTTCGCCCAGTTGGGTCATGCCGTGCTCTTCCAGTTTTTTCAGCAAAGCCGGGATGGAGCTGCCGTCCAGACCGTAGTCGGAGAGGTGGGTCGGCACGCCTAATTGCTCAAAGAAATTGCGGGTTGCGGCAATCGCGGCGTCAATACGCTCATCGTCGGAACCTTCAGTGATGTTCCAGACGCGTTCAGCATATTGCAGCAGCTTAGCGCGCTTGGTCTCGCGTTTTTCATTCCACAGTGCAGGCAGGACGATAGCCAGTGTTTGTGCGTGATCCAGACCGTGCATCGCAGTCAGTTCGTGGCCCAGCATATGCGTTGCCCAGTCCTGCGGTACGCCAGCGCCAATCAAACCGTTCAGCGCCTGAGTCGCCGCCCACATGACGTTGGCGCGCACATCGTAGTTTTCTGGCTCTTTCAGGGCTTTCGGACCATCTTCGATTAGCGTCAGCAAAATGCCTTCTGCGAAACGGTCCTGAATTTTGGCATCAACCGGTTTGGTAACATACTGTTCCACGGTGTGTACAAAGGCGTCCACTACGCCGTTAGCCACCTGACGCGGCGGCAGGGTGTAGGTATAAACCGGATCGAGCACGGCAAATACCGGCTGAACATGGGCAGAATGGAACGCCTGCTTGTCGCCTGTGGTTTTACGGGAGATCACCGCGCCTGCGTTGGATTCTGAACCGGTTGCTGGCAGCGTCAGCACACAGCCCATCGGGATGGCGCTTTTAATCTCTTTACCGCCCGTTTGCAGAATGTGCCACGGATCGATATTTTCCGGATAGTTAGCCGCTGCGGCGATAAATTTGGTGCCGTCCAGTACAGAACCGCCGCCAACCGCCAGCAGGAAAGTCACTTTCTGTTCGCGAACCAGTTTCACGGCGTTCATCAGCGTTTCATAAGCCGGGTTTGGCTCAATACCGCCAAATTCCAGCACGTCCATGCCTTTCAGGGCATCCAGAACTTGATCGAGAACGCCGGTTTTTTTCACGCTGCCGCCACCGTAGGTAATCAATACGCGAGCATCGTGAGGAATTTGTTCGCGTAAACCAGCGATTGCGCCTTTACCAAACAGAATGCGGGTTGGGGTGTGCAGATTAAAGTTGTTCATTACTTGCTCCCTTTGCTGGGCCAATATGAGGGCAGAGAACGATCTGCCTGATGTTTTTCATTGTGATCGCCAGCGCCCTGGCTCTCAATGCTCATTTCTGCCAATGTCTTGCCTATTCCTCCAGAGTGCTGGAGAAATGCTACAAAATTGCGCACAATCAAATTGCCGCATTATTCCTAAGAAATTACGCGATATGAAACGTGAAGAGATTTGCCGCTTGCTGGCGGATAAAGTTAATAAACTGAAAATTAAAGAAAATAGTTTGTCAGAACTGTTGCCCGATGTGCGTTTGTTGTATGGCGAGACGCCTTTCGCACGTACACCGGTGATGTACGAGCCTGGCATCATAATTCTCTTTTCCGGGCATAAAATCGGTTATATCAATGAACGCGTGTTTCGTTATGATGCCAATGAATACCTGCTGCTGACGGTGCCGTTGCCGTTTGAGTGCGAAACCTATGCCACGTCAGAGGTGCCGCTGGCAGGGTTGCGTCTCAATGTCGATATTTTGCAGTTACAGGAACTGTTGATGGACATTGGCGAAGATGAGCATTTCCAGCCGTCGATGGCAGCCAGCGGGATTAACTCCGCCACGTTATCAGAAGAGATTTTATGCGCGGCGGAGCGGTTACTCGACGTGATGGAGCGACCACTGGATGCGCGTATTCTCGGCAAACAGATCATCCGCGAAATTCTGTACTACGTGCTGACCGGACCTTGCGGCGGCGCGTTACTGGCGCTGGTCAGTCGCCAGACTCACTTCAGTCTGATTAGCCGCGTGCTGAAACGGATTGAGAATAAATACACCGAAAACCTGAGCGTCGAGCAACTGGCGGCAGAAGCCAACATGAGCGTATCGGCGTTCCACCATAATTTTAAGTCTGTCACCAGTACCTCGCCGTTGCAGTATTTGAAGAATTACCGTCTGCATAAGGCGCGGATGATGATCATCCATGACGGCATGAAGGCCAGCGCAGCAGCGATGCGCGTCGGCTATGAAAGCGCATCGCAATTTAGCCGTGAGTTTAAACGTTACTTCGGTGTGACGCCGGGGGAAGATGCGGCAAGAATGCGGGCGATGCAGGGGAATTAAATACGTTCCCGGTACAGCAACCGGGAACAGGGAAAATCGTCAGGCGTTACAGTATTTTTTTTTAATCACCACAAACAGCGTGCCTAACAAGCCAGCGGTTAACAAGGCAATTGGCAGGATCATCAGGAACGTCATTACCTGATCTTCATGGCGTTTAACGAACGGAATCATACTTAAGGCATAGCCGAAACTGGTTACCACGCTGACCCACAGCAATCCGCTTAACCAGTTGAAAAACTGGAAACGGCGGTTTGGCAGACCGGAAATTCCCGCCATGGTTGGCAGCAGCGTACGGACAAATGCAAGAAAACGTCCAGCCAGCAGCGCCAGCAGACCGTGGCGGTCAAACATGCAGGTGGCGCGCTGGTGATATTTAGCAGGAAGCTGTGCCAGCCAGCCTTTCACCGTTTTGGTATTCCCTAACCAGCGCCCCTGAATATAACTTAGCCAGCAGCCCAGACTTGCTGCGGCGGTCAGAATCGCAATCGTAGGCAGAAAATCCATAACCCCCTGGGCAATCAATGCGCCTGCCAGTATCAACAAGCTGTCGCCTGGCAAAAATGAGGCGGGCAGCAGGCCGTTTTCTAAAAACAGCGTGGCAAACATGACAAAGTAAACAACGCTAACAATATGAGGATCCGCCAGCGCGGCAAAGTCGTGTTGCCAGAGCGCAGCGATGATATCTTGAATAACAGCCATGGACTTTCCTGTGGAACAGCGTTTAAGCCTTTATTTGCCTATTGTACTCCTGAATCGTCCGGGACGCCTTGATCCCGGACGCAACAATTTAAGACTTTTCACAATAAAATGTCTGCAAAATTGTCCAAAAGTGGCAATGTTATACAATCCGCGCAAAACCGGCGTCCAGATCGGCAATCAGATCGTCGACATCTTCCAGACCAATATGCAGGCGAATCAAGGTCCCGCTAAAATCGATCTCGCCTTGTGGGCGAATGGCGGCGATATGTTCTGGTTGATTTGCCAGGATCAACGATTCATACCCGCCCCACGAGTAGGCCATGCTGAATAAACTGAAGTTATCCAGATAGTTCGCCAGCTCTTCATTACTGAGTTTTTTCTTAAGCACAAAGGAAAATAGCCCGCTGCTGCCTGTAAAGTCTCGTTTCCAGAATTCGTGGCCTTTACTGCCAGGCAGAGCAGGGTGGTTAACTCGCGCAACTTGCGGATGTTCTGCCAGCCATTCAGCCACTTTCAGACTGCTTTCATGATGTTGACGCAAACGCACACCTAATGTGCGCAGGCCACGGCTGGTTATATAGGCGGTATCGGCATCGACCATCTGGCCCATCAGATAGGCATTCTCCCGCAGCTGCTCCCAGCAACGGGCATTGCACACGGCAGTGCCAATCATCGCATCTGAATGCCCAACCAGATATTTGGTAGCGGCCTGAATGGAAACATCGATGCCAAAATCCAGCGCCTTAAACAGCACACCGGCTGCCCAGGTGTTGTCGATCATAATGATGGCATCCGGCACCACACTGCGTACGGCGGCAACAATCGCCGGAACGTCGTGGACTTCCATGGTGATGGAGCCTGGCGATTCCAGAAACACGATTTTAGTGTTTGGCTGCAAATGCTTAACGATATCGGCACCAATCAGCGGATCAAACCACGATGTCGTTACGCCCAGTTTGCTGAGGATTTTGCTACAGAAATCCTGACTCGGTTCATAGGCGGTGTTGGTCATCAACACATGATCGCCCTGTTCGACAAAAGCAAGAATGGAATTAGCAACCGCTGCCGCCCCGCAGGGAAATAGCACGCAGCCTGCGCCACCTTCCAGTTCACACATCGCTTGTTGTAAGGAGAAATGGGTTAACGTTCCGCGCCGTCCATAGAACAACTCGCCATTGGCGCGATTGCGCGTCGCGTGCTTTTTGGCTTCCACACTGTCAAAGACCAGCGAAGAAGCGCGCTGAATCACGCTATTTACCGCGCCGAGAGTGTATTTTTTGCTGCGTCCTGCATTCACCAGTTGAGTATCAAGCTTTTTGTCCGCCATGTCGGGATTCCTGTTTTTATACGTCTGGATGTCTAAACTAGCATGAATATTCGCGGGCGCATCCTGAAGAATTGGCATAAAGCAGAAAATTTTCGCAAATGGCGTGCTGGTGACTTTTTTACTGCGTAAACGCAAGGAAAAGAAAGCAAAGGTACGGCAGTATGCAAATAGTAATGAGAACGACTATCAATTCGACGTCATTTTGATATTATTATGCGCAGATTTTGTGACTTGCGTCCTGGAGATACACAGTGGGTAATAATTTAATGCAGACGGACCTTTCCGTCTGGGGTATGTATCAGCACGCCGATATTGTCGTTAAGTGCGTGATGATTGGGCTTATTTTGGCCTCCGTAGTCACTTGGGCAATCTTCTTCAGTAAGAGCGTAGAGTTCTTCAATCAGAAGCGTCGCCTTAAGCGCGAGCAGCAACTGCTGGCTGAAGCGCGTTCCTTAAACCAGGCCAACGATATCGCCGCTGATTTTGGTAGCAAAAGCTTAAGCCTGCATTTGCTCAATGAAGCGCAGAATGAGCTGGAACTGTCAGAAGGCAGCGACGATAACGAAGGTATTAAAGAACGTACCAGCTTCCGTCTGGAGCGTCGGGTCGCCGCAGTGGGTCGTCAAATGGGCCGCGGTAACGGCTATCTGGCAACCATCGGCGCGATTTCTCCGTTCGTTGGTCTGTTTGGTACGGTCTGGGGCATCATGAACAGCTTTATTGGTATCGCGCAAACGCAGACCACTAACCTGGCAGTCGTTGCGCCGGGTATCGCAGAAGCTCTGTTAGCAACGGCAATCGGCCTCGTGGCAGCGATTCCTGCGGTCGTTATCTATAACGTATTTGCACGCCAGATTGGCGGCTTTAAAGCGATGCTGGGTGATGTTGCAGCGCAGGTATTGTTGCTGCAAAGCCGTGACCTGGATCTGGAAGCCAGCGCCGCTGCGCATCCGGTTCGTGTCGCACAAAAATTACGCGCAGGATAATATCCGATGGCAATGCATCTTAACGAAAACCTCGACGATAACGGCGAAATGCATGATATCAACGTGACGCCGTTTATCGACGTGATGTTGGTTCTGCTGATTATCTTTATGGTGGCGGCACCGTTAGCGACGGTAGATGTGAAGGTGAACTTGCCTGCTTCTACCAGCACGCCGCAGCCGCGCCCGGAAAAACCGGTTTATCTGTCGGTGAAGGCAGACAACTCGATGTTTATCGGTAACGATCCGGTCACCGATGAAACAATGATTACGGCGTTGAATGCGTTAACCGAAGGCAAGAAAGACACCACCATCTTCTTCCGAGCGGATAAAACCGTCGATTACGAGACGTTGATGAAGGTAATGGATACGCTGCATCAGGCGGGTTACCTGAAGATAGGTCTGGTCGGCGAAGAAACCGCCAAAGCGAAGTAAAGTAGAATTGCCTGATGCGCTACGCTCATCAGGCCTACAATATCTATTGCAACATGTTGAATCTTCGTGCGTTTGTAGGCCGGATAAGGCGTTCACGCCGCATCCGGCATTAGGTGCTCAATGCCTGATGCGCTACGCTTATCAGGCCTATAAAATCTATTGCAACATGTTGAATCTTCATGCGTTTGTAGGCGGATAAGGCGTTTTCGCCACATCAGGTAAGAGTGAATTCACAATGATGCCCGGTTGCTTTTCACAACCGGGCATTTTTTTAACCTAAATGCTCGCCGCCGCACACACCGTGCACTTCTGCGGTGACGTAGCTCGACTCCTGACTTGCCAGATAAACATATACAGGGGCCAGTTCCGCCGGTTGCCCCGCACGCTTCATCGGCGTTTTCTGACCAAACTGCGGGATCTTATCCTGCGTTTGTCCGCCGGAAATTTGCAGTGCCGTCCAGATAGGGCCTGGCGCGACAATATTCACCCGAATACCTTTCTCCGCGACCTGTTTTGCCAGGCCACGGCTGTAGTTCAGAATCGCCGCCTTCGTAGCCGCATAGTCCAGTAAATGCGGACTTGGCTGGTATGCCTGGATTGACGAAGTGGTGATGATACTTGCACCTTTCGGTAGCAGGGGGATCGCTTCCTGGGTTAGCCAGAACAGCGCGAAAACGTTAATGGCAAAGGTCTTTTGAAACTGTTCGCTGGTGAGGTCTGCAATATCCGGAATGGCAACCTGTTTCCCGGCGACCAGCGCCATAATATCCAGCCCGCCTAACGCCTTGTGCGCTTCGTGAACCAGCGAACGGGCGAATTTCTCATCGCTTAAATCGCCTGGCAGCAGAACGGCTTTGCGTCCGCATTCTTCAATGATCTTTTTCACATCCTGAGCGTCTTCTTCTTCCACGGGAAGATAACTGATCGCCACGTCAGCCCCTTCACGCGCGTAAGCGATGGCGGCAGCGCGACCTATTCCGGAATCGCCCCCTGTCACCAGTGCTTTACGATCTTTCAGGCGACCGCTACCAACATAGGTTTTCTCGCCGCAATCCGGTACCGGTGTCATCTTCGCCTGGATGCCTGGCGTCGGTTGTTTCTGTTTGGGATATTCACCAGTGTAATACTGCGTGGTCGGGTCTTTTAAATGAGACATCGTTTTTCTCCCTTCAGGTTCAACGTCCTTTAAGGGTAGACGCTCTCGATGCGTTGATAAGGGAACCAGGAAGATCCCTAAACCTCAGAATTATGCGACAAAGGTTTAACGTATATGTTGATTTGCTGTTGCGTGCTGTTTACTCAATTGCGATATACTGTTGCCCGTTTTAACTACACGACAGGAATGTATGGAACGTTTTCTTGAAAATGCAATGTATGCTTCTCGCTGGCTGCTTGCCCCCGTGTACTTTGGCCTTTCGCTGGCGTTAGTTGCCCTGGCGCTGAAGTTCTTCCAGGAGATTATTCACGTACTGCCGAATATCTTCTCGATGGCGGAATCAGATTTGATCCTCGTGTTGCTGTCGCTGGTGGATATGACGCTGGTTGGCGGTTTGCTGGTGATGGTGATGTTTTCCGGTTATGAGAATTTCGTCTCACAGCTGGATATCTCCGAGAACAAAGAGAAGCTGAACTGGCTGGGGAAAATGGACGCAACGTCGCTGAAAAACAAAGTAGCAGCGTCGATTGTGGCAATTTCTTCCATTCACCTACTGCGCGTCTTTATGGATGCGAAAAATGTCCCGGATAACAAACTGATGTGGTACGTCATTATCCATCTGACGTTTGTGCTTTCTGCATTTGTGATGGGCTATCTTGACCGACTGACTCGTCATAATCACTGATCTGATTCGGGCGCGGTTCGCGCGCCCGTTATTAACAGGTCATTTATCGGACGACGCCTGCCACAGATTCAGCTCGCCATCGGCGATATGCTGATCAATCTGCGCCAGCTCCTTGGTGCTAAATGTCAGATTATTCAGCGCCTGCACGTTCTCCTCTAGTTGCTCCGCGCGGCTGGCACCAATCAATACCGACGTCACGCGATCATCTTTCAGCAACCAGCTTAACGCCATTTGCGCCATTGATTGTCCACGCTGCTGTGCCATTTCATTCAATAAGCGCAGGCTGTTGAGGTTGGCTTCGGTAAGCATTTTCGGCGTCAGACCACGAACTTTATTCCCTTCACGATGCATCCGTGAATCTTGCGGAATGCCGTTGAGATATTTTCCGGTCAGCAATCCCTGAGCCAGAGGAGTAAAGGCAATACAGCCCACGCCGTTATTTTGCAGGGTATCCAGCAGGCCGCTTTTATCCACCCAGCGGTTTAGTAAATTGTACGAAGGTTGATGAATTAACAGCGGAATTTTCCACTCGTGCAGCAACTCGACCATTTTTTGCGTCCGCTCTGGCGAGTAAGAGGAGATCCCGACATACAGCGCCTTACCGCTTTGTACCGCATGAGCCAGCGCAGAGGCGGTTTCTTCCATCGGCGTATTTTCATCGACGCGATGAGAGTAAAAGATATCGACATACTCAAGCCCCATACGCTTCAGGCTTTGGTCGAGGCTGGCGAGCAGGTATTTACGTGAGCCGCCAGAGCCGTACGGGCCGGGCCACATATCGTATCCGGCTTTGGTAGAGATAATCAGTTCATCGCGATAAGCGGCAAAATCCTCGCGCAGCAGGCGACCAAAGTTCTCTTCTGCGCTTCCTGGAGGTGGCCCGTAATTGTTGGCTAAATCAAAGTGCGTAATGCCCAAATCAAACGCTTTACGCAGGATCGCACGCTGTGATTCCAGCGCGTTAACGTGACCGAAATTGTGCCATAAACCGAGCGATAACGCGGGCAGGCGTAAACCGCTTTTTCCGCAATAGCGGTATTGCATCTGCCCGTAACGTTCGGGATTCGCTAACCAGACCATGACCTCTCCTTTCCACCGTTCAATTTCGAAACAATGTTTCTAGTTTAGCGATTCGCCAGCGCGTATCCCGTAGTCTGGCTCACAGAGTGACGAAAAACTGGGCAAAAACACGCGCTTATGCTTTGCTTAAAAAAACACCAATTGAGGAGTGCAACGATGCCGCGTTTAACCGCCAAAGATTTCCCACAAGAGTTGCTGGATTACTACGACTATTACGCTCACGGGAAAATCTCGAAACGTGAGTTCCTCAACCTTGCGGCGAAGTATGCGGTGGGCGGGATGACGGCATTAGCGTTGTTTGATTTGCTCAAGCCAAATTATGCGCTGGCGACTCAGGTAGAGTTTACCGACCCGGAGATTGTTGCTGAGTACATCACGTATCCTTCGCCAAATGGTCACGGCGAGGTACGGGGTTATCTGGTGAAACCCGCAAAAATGAGCGGCAAAACGCCAGCCGTGGTAGTGGTGCATGAGAATCGTGGACTGAATCCGTATATCGAAGATGTGGCACGGCGAGTGGCGAAGGCGGGGTATATCGCCCTGGCACCTGACGGCTTAAGTTCCGTTGGAGGTTATCCGGGAAATGATGATAAAGGTCGTGAGCTGCAACAGCAGGTTGATCCAACCAAACTGATGAATGATTTCTTTGCCGCAATTGAGTTTATGCAACGCTATCCGCAAGCGGCAGGCAAAGTGGGTATTACCGGATTTTGCTATGGCGGTGGCGTATCGAACGCGGCGGCTGTCGCGTATCCGGAACTGGCCTGCGCGGTGCCGTTTTATGGTCGTCAGGCACCCACTGCCGATGTGGCGAAGATTGAAGCGCCTTTACTACTCCACTTCGCGGAACTGGACACCCGAATCAACGAGGGCTGGCCTGCTTACGAGGCGGCGTTGAAAGCCAATAATAAGGTTTATGAGGCGTATATCTATCCGGGGGTTAATCACGGATTCCATAATGATTCCACGCCCCGTTATGACAAATCTGCCGCCGATCTTGCCTGGCAAAGGACACTGAAATGGTTCGATAAATATCTCTCCTGATAGGTTTATCTCTTACTGGATTACGTCTTAAACAAGCATGAAAAAATAGCGTGCGCAAAAGTCGTTCTTTGCCTAAAATATCGCTATATATGGCGATATATAACGAGTGAGGTGAACGATGAATAACCATTTTGGTAAAGGCTTAATGGCGGGATTAAAAGCAACGCATGCCGACAGTGCGGTTAATGTGACAAAATTCTGTGCCGATTATAAACGCGGTTTTGTATTAGGCTACTCACACCGGATGTACGAAAAGACCGGAGATCGCCAGCTTAGCGCCTGGGAAGCGGGTATTCTGACGCGCCGCTATGGACTGGATAAAGAGATGGTAATGGATTTCTTTCGTGAGAATAATTCCTGTTCTACGTTGCGCTTTTTTATGGCCGGTTATCGCCTCGAAAATTGATCAAACATACGTATTATCTTGCTTTAATTAATTACACTAATGCTTCTTCCCTTCGTTTTAGCGCCCCGCCGCAGTATCATGATATCGATAACCATAATAAATGTGTGGTAAATGGCGCATCGATCGCATTATTGATTTTGCGATTGAGGCAAAATATATGCCAGGTCTTCGCAACGGAATAACTATAAATGACTGGAGATAACACCCTCATCCATTCTCACGGCATTAACCGTCGTGATTTCATGAAGCTTTGTGCAGCATTAGCCGCCACCATGGGGTTAAGTAGCAAAGCCGCTGCAGAGATGGCCGAATCGGTTACTAACCCGCAGCGTCCGCCAGTTATCTGGATTGGCGCGCAGGAGTGCACCGGTTGTACGGAATCTCTGCTTCGTGCAACGCATCCAACGGTAGAAAACCTCGTGCTGGAGACTATCTCTCTGGAGTATCACGAAGTGCTTTCCGCCGCCTTCGGTCATCAGGTCGAAGAGAACAAACATAACGCACTTGAGAAGTACAAAGGGCAGTATGTGTTGGTTGTGGATGGTTCCATCCCATTAAAAGATAACGGTATTTATTGCATGGTTGCTGGTGAGCCGATTGTGGATCACATCCGCAAAGCGGCAGAAGGCGCAGCAGCGATTATCGCTATCGGTTCCTGCTCTGCGTGGGGCGGTGTTGCCGCAGCTGGAGTTAACCCAACTGGCGCAGTCAGCCTGCAAGAAGTTCTGCCAGGCAAAACCGTTATCAATATTCCGGGCTGCCCGCCGAACCCGCACAACTTCCTCGCGACCGTTGCGCACATCATCACTTACGGCAAACCGCCGAAACTGGATGACAAAAATCGTCCGACCTTCGCCTATGGCCGTCTGATTCACGAACACTGCGAACGTCGCCCGCACTTCGATGCTGGTCGTTTTGCCAAAGAGTTCGGTGATGAAGGCCACCGTGAAGGCTGGTGCCTGTACCACCTCGGCTGTAAAGGGCCAGAAACTTACGGCAACTGCTCAACGCTGCAATTCTGCGATGTTGGCGGCGTGTGGCCGGTAGCGATTGGTCACCCATGCTATGGCTGTAACGAAGAAGGTATCGGCTTCCATAAAGGCATCCATCAGCTTGCCAACGTCGAAAATCAGACTCCGCGTTCACAGAAACCGGATGTTAACGCTAAAGAGGGCGGCAACGTCTCTGCAGGCGCTATTGGTTTGCTCGGCGGTGTGGTTGGGCTGGTTGCCGGTGTCAGCGTGATGGCGGTGCGTGAACTGGGTCGTCAGCAAAAGAAAGATAACGCTGACTCACGGGGAGAATAACCGTGAACAGACGTAATTTTATTAAAGCAGCCTCCTGCGGGGCATTGCTGACGGGCGCGCTGCCGTCTGTCAGTCATGCGGCTGCTGAAAACCGCCCGCCAATTCCGGGATCGCTGGGGATGTTGTACGACTCGACCTTGTGCGTAGGCTGCCAGGCTTGCGTCACCAAGTGTCAGGATATCAACTTCCCTGAACGTAACCCGCAAGGGGAACAGACCTGGTCGAACAACGACAAACTGTCGCCGTATACCAATAACATCATTCAGGTGTGGACCAGCGGCACAGGGGTCAACAAAGACCAGGAGGAGAACGGCTACGCGTACATTAAGAAACAGTGTATGCACTGCGTCGATCCGAACTGTGTCTCTGTGTGCCCGGTCTCTGCGCTGAAAAAAGATCCGAAAACCGGCATTGTCCATTACGACAAAGATGTGTGCACCGGTTGCCGTTACTGCATGGTCGCCTGCCCATACAACGTGCCGAAGTACGACTACAACAACCCGTTTGGTGCGCTGCATAAGTGCGAGTTGTGCAACCAGAAAGGTGTGGAACGTCTCGATAAAGGCGGTTTGCCTGGCTGCGTAGAAGTGTGCCCGGCGGGCGCGGTAATTTTTGGTACGCGTGAAGAGCTGATGGCGGAGGCGAAAAAACGTCTGGCGCTGAAGCCTGGCAGCGAATACCACTATCCGCGTCAGACGCTGAAATCTGGCGACACTTACCTGCATACGGTGCCGAAATATTATCCGCATCTGTACGGCGAGAAAGAGGGCGGCGGTACTCAGGTTCTGGTACTGACGGGTGTGCCTTATGAAAATCTCGACCTGCCGAAACTGGACGATCTTTCTACCGGTGCGCGTTCCGAAAATATTCAACACACCCTGTATAAAGGCATGATGCTACCACTGGCTGTGCTGGCGGGCTTAACCGTGCTGGTTCGTCGCAACACCAAAAACGACCATCACGACGGAGGAGACGATCATGAGTCATGATCCACAACCGCTGGGCGGCAAAATCATCAGTAAACCGGTCATGATTTTTGGACCGTTAATCGTCATCTGTATGCTCCTGATTGTGAAGCGTCTGGTGTTCGGTCTGGGCTCTGTCTCTGACCTGAACGGCGGCTTCCCGTGGGGCGTGTGGATCGCGTTTGACCTGCTGATTGGTACCGGCTTTGCCTGTGGCGGCTGGGCGCTGGCGTGGGCGGTATACGTCTTTAACCGTGGGCAATACCATCCGCTGGTGCGTCCGGCGCTGTTGGCGAGTCTGTTTGGTTACTCACTGGGGGGCTTGTCGATCACTATCGACGTGGGTCGCTACTGGAACCTGCCGTACTTCTACATTCCGGGTCACTTCAACGTGAACTCGGTACTGTTCGAGACGGCGGTCTGTATGACCATCTATATCGGCGTGATGGCACTGGAGTTTGCTCCGGCACTGTTTGAACGTCTGGGCTGGAAGGTTTCTCTCAAGCGTCTGAACAAGGTGATGTTCTTCATCATTGCACTTGGCGCGCTGTTGCCGACCATGCACCAGTCTTCAATGGGGTCACTGATGATCTCGGCGGGCTACAAGGTGCATCCGTTGTGGCAGAGCTATGAAATGTTGCCGCTGTTCTCGCTGCTGACGGCGTTCATCATGGGCTTCTCGATTGTCATCTTTGAAGGTTCGCTGGTGCAGGCGGGTCTGCGTGGCAACGGTCCGGATGAAAAGAGTCTGTTCGTCAAGCTGACCAACACCATCAGTGTGTTGCTGGCGATTTTCATCGTGCTGCGCTTTGGCGAGCTTATCTATCGCGACAAGCTGTCGTTAGCGTTTGCCGGTGACTTCTACTCCGTGATGTTCTGGATTGAAGTCCTGCTGATGCTCTTCCCGCTGGTGGTTCTGCGTGTGGCGAAGCTGCGTAATGATTCCCGCATGCTGTTCCTGTCAGCACTGAGCGCACTGTTAGGTTGTGCAACCTGGCGTCTGACCTATTCGCTGGTGGCATTCAACCCGGGCGGCGGTTACGCCTACTTCCCGACCTGGGAAGAACTGTTGATTTCTATTGGTTTTGTGGCTATTGAGATTTGCGCTTACATCGTACTCATTCGTCTACTGCCGATACTTCCTCCTTTAAAACAAAACGATCATAATCGTCATGAGGCGAGCAAAGCATGAGCCAGAGAATTACTATTGATCCGGTAACCCGTATTGAGGGGCATTTACGCATCGATTGCGAAATCGAAAATGGCGTCGTTTCGAAAGCATGGGCTTCCGGTACCATGTGGCGCGGCATGGAAGAGATCGTGAAAAACCGCGATCCGCGCGATGCATGGATGATTGTGCAACGTATCTGTGGCGTATGTACTACCACTCACGCGCTGTCTTCCGTTCGTGCGGCAGAAAGTGCGCTGAATATCGACGTTCCGGTTAACGCGCAATACATCCGTAACATCATTCTGGCTGCGCACACCACGCATGACCATATCGTTCATTTCTATCAGCTTTCGGCGCTGGACTGGGTGGATATCACTTCTGCACTGCAAGCTGACCCAACCAAAGCCTCCGAAATGCTGAAAGGCGTTTCGACCTGGCATCTGAACAGCCCGGAAGAGTTCACCAAAGTTCAGAACAAGATCAAAGATCTGGTTGCCAGCGGTCAGTTGGGTATTTTCGCTAATGGCTACTGGGGTCACCCAGCGATGAAACTGCCGCCGGAAGTGAACCTGATTGCGGTAGCGCACTACCTGCAGGCGCTGGAGTGCCAGCGTGACGCTAACCGCGTCGTGGCGCTGCTGGGCGGTAAAACGCCGCACATTCAGAACCTGGCAGTGGGTGGTGTCGCGAACCCAATCAACCTCGACGGGTTGGGCGTGTTGAACCTTGAGCGCCTGATGTACATCAAGTCTTTCATCGACAAACTGAGCGACTTTGTTGAGCAGGTTTATAAGGTTGATACCGCGGTTATCGCCGCGTTCTACCCGGAATGGCTGACGCGCGGTAAAGGTGCGGTGAACTACCTGAGCGTGCCGGAATTCCCGACCGACAGCAAAAACGGCAGCTTCCTGTTCCCGGGCGGCTACATTGAGAATGCGGATCTGTCCTCGTATCGTCCGATCACTTCTCATTCCGATGAATACCTGATCAAAGGCATTCAGGAAAGCGCGAAGCACTCCTGGTATAAAGACGAAGCGCCACAGGCGCCGTGGGAAGGTACCACCATTCCGGCTTATGATGGTTGGTCTGACGACGGGAAATATTCCTGGGTGAAATCACCGACTTTCTACGGCAAAACGGTAGAAGTGGGTCCGCTGGCTAACATGCTGGTGAAACTGGCGGCAGGACGCGAGTCTACCCAGAACAAACTGAATGAAATCGTTGCGATTTATCAGAAACTGACTGGTAACACGCTTGAAGTGGCACAGCTGCACTCTACGCTGGGCCGTATTATTGGTCGTACCGTTCACTGCTGCGAATTGCAGGATATCCTGCAAAATCAATACAGTGCACTGATCACCAATATCGGTAAAGGCGATCATACCACCTTTGTGAAGCCGAACATTCCGGCAACGGGTGAGTTCAAAGGTGTTGGCTTCCTCGAAGCGCCGCGCGGTATGCTCTCTCACTGGATGGTGATCAAAGACGGTATCATCAGCAACTACCAGGCAGTTGTTCCATCAACCTGGAACTCTGGTCCGCGTAACTTCAATGATGACGTCGGTCCTTACGAGCAGTCGCTGGTGGGTACACCGGTTGCTGATCCGAATAAACCGCTGGAAGTGGTGCGTACCATTCACTCCTTCGACCCGTGCATGGCCTGTGCGGTACACGTAGTGGATGCCGACGGCAACGAAGTGGTTTCAGTGAAGGTTCTGTAATGCGTATTTTAGTCTTAGGGGTCGGCAATATTTTGCTGACCGATGAAGCCATCGGTGTGCGGATTGTCGAAGCGTTAGAGCAACGATACATTCTGCCGGATTATGTTGAGATCCTCGATGGCGGCACGGCGGGAATGGAGCTGCTTGGCGACATGGCAAATCGCGATCATCTGATTATTGCGGATGCCATTGTGTCGAAGAAGAGCGCGCCGGGAACGATGATGATCCTGCGGGATGAAGAAGTTCCGGCGTTGTTTACCAACAAAATCTCTCCGCATCAGCTTGGCCTGGCCGACGTCTTGTCGGCCCTGCGCTTCACCGGCGAGTTTCCGAAAAAGCTGACCCTGGTCGGCGTGATCCCGGAATCGCTGGAGCCACACATCGGCTTAACGCCGACGGTTGAAGCAATGATTGAACCTGCGCTTGAGCAGGTTCTGGCTGCGCTGCGCGAATCAGGCGTGGAAGCCATCCCACGGGAGGCGATTCATGACTGAAGAGATAGCAGGTTTCCAGACCTCCCCGAAGGCGCAAGTACAGGCAGCGTTTGAAGAAATTGCCCGGCGTTCGATGCACGATCTCTCTTTTCTGCATCCTTCAATGCCGGTGTATGTTTCTGATTTTACGCTGTTCGAAGGTCAGTGGACGGGGTGTGTGATCACCCCGTGGATGCTGAGTGCAGTTATCTTCCCCGGCCCGGATCAACTCTGGCCGCTGCGCAAAGTGAGTGAAAAAATTGGTCTGCAACTGCCGTATGGCACCATGACCTTTACCGTTGGCGAACTGGACGGTGTTTCGCAATACCTCTCCTGTTCGCTGATGTCACCGCTTTCGCACAGTATGTCGATTGAAGAGGGCCAACGTCTGACGGATGACTGCGCACGAATGATCCTTTCGCTGCCAGTCACGAATCCGGATGTACCACACGCAGGGCGTCGCGCCCTGCTGTTTGGTCGCAGGAGTGGCGAAAATGCATGAGTTGTCGCTTTGCCAGAGCGCCGTTGAAATTATCCAACGGCAGGCGGAGCAGCACGATGTTAAGCGCGTCACCGCCGTGTGGCTGGAAATTGGCGCGCTCTCCTGCGTTGAGGAGAGCGCCGTCCGTTTTAGTTTTGAAATTGTCTGCCACGGAACGGTGGCGCAAGGGTGCGATTTACATATCGTCTATAAACCCGCCCAGGCTTGGTGCTGGGATTGCAGCCAGGTGGTGGAGATTCATCAGCACGATGCGCAGTGTCCGCTCTGTCACGGCGAGCGGTTGCGTGTCGATACCGGCGATTCGCTGATCGTCAAAAGTATTGAAGTTGAATAACCGGAGTTAATAATGTGTATTGGCGTTCCAGGCCAGGTGCTGGCTGTCGGTGAAGATATTCACCAGCTTGCGCAGGTTGAAGTATGTGGTATCAAGCGCGATGTGAATATCGCCCTGATTTGTGAAGGTAACCCTGCCGATCTACTGGGCCAGTGGGTGCTGGTACACGTCGGATTTGCCATGAGCATCATCGACGAAGATGAAGCCAAAGCCACATTAGACGCACTGCGCCAAATGGATTACGACATTACCAGCGCGTGATGATTAGCTTTCGTAGATACTGTTATGGCCTGCAAGTTTTTTCCTGGTCCGGTTTCCCGGATTGCAGGCATGCCAGACACAGCGCCGTCAGGCGC
>NZ_JAHZSO010000035.1:0-71339 GCF_028421345.1 Escherichia sp. S10b | reverse complement strand
GGCTTCGACGGCGGCTTTGCGCGGATCGACCTGTTCTTCTGGTTCCGCATTAGCCTGTTGCTGTTCCAGCTTGCGCGCTTTGGCGCGGGCGATAGCTGCTTCAACGGCAGTTTTACGTGGATCAGCAACGGTTGCTGCGTCGTTAGTTTGCTGCAGTTCTGCCTGTTTCGCTCTGGCTTGCGCTTTACGGGCTTCCCGTGCTGCAATAATTGCACTGTTATCCGGGCGTTCGCCCGCTTTAATCACAATAGGCTGTGTAGCCTGGGCCTGTTTCTCTTTCACCCGCGCCAGAGCGGCAGCAATCGCATCTTTATCTTTGGCTGCAGGTTGAACGGCTGCGCTCTTATGTCGTTCAAGGCGAGCCGCTTTTTCGCGCTCCAGACGAGCCTGGCGCGCTTCGAAACGCGCTTTGGCTTCTGCGGCGCGCTTTTCTTCCTGACGAATAGCCGCAATTTCAGCTTTTTCCTGACGGAAATATTGCACCAGGGGAATATTGCTCGGGCAAACCCACGCGCAAGCCCCACATTCAATGCAATCAGCAATGTTATGCGTGGTAGCTTTATCGTGTTGCTGACCTTTGCTGAACCAGTACAACTGTTGCGGCAAAAGATCCGCAGGGCAGGCGTCAGCACAGGCGCTACACCGGATGCAGCTTTGTTCTTCCTGTGGTTCGCCAAGTTCATTGGCAGAGGGAGCCAACAGACAGTTGGTAATCTTTACGACCGGGACATCCAGCCATGGCAAGGTAAAGCCCATTAGCGGGCCACCCATAATCACCATTTGATCGGCAGAGGGGCAGAATCCGGCATCATTCAATAAATGACGCACTGGCGTCCCCAGCCGTGCCCAGACGTTGCCCGGGCGAGCGATTGCTTCGCCAGTCAGGGTTACAACACGCTCGGTAATCGGCTCGCCATCAATAACGGCACGTTTCACTGCATAAGCAGTGCCGACGTTTTGCATTAATACGCCGATATCGGATGAACGCCCGCCATGTGGAACCTGCTTCCCGGTCAGAATGTAGGTTAATTGTTTAGCACCGCCAGAAGGATATTTGGTTGGAATCACCCGCAGAGAAATATCGTTAGATTCCGCCAGCACCGCGCGCAGCATGGAAATCGCCTGCGGTTTGTTATCTTCAATGCCGATAAGAATTTCGCGTGGCTGCAGAATATGCGCAAGAATGCGAATACCCTCTACGACCTGAGCCGCGCAATCCTGCATCAAACGGTCATCGGCGGTAATGTACGGCTCGCACTCAGCCGCGTTGATAATCAACGTTTCAATCTTATCTCCGCCACCCTGCAATTTAACGCCTGTCGGGAATCCTGCACCGCCCAGCCCGGCTACACCAAACTGATGTATGCGCTCGATTAACTCTTCGCGACTGCGAGTGCGATAATCGGCCCAGCCGTCGCGCGGGATCCAGCAGTCTTCACCATCGGCATCAATAATCACGCTTAATTCAGCTAAAGCTGAAGGATGAGCCGTAGAGTGGGGCGCAATAGCCGTAACGGTACCCGAGGTGGGCGCGTGAACAGGCAGCATTTTGCCGCGACCACGGGTAAGCGGCTGGCCGCGCAATACTTTATCGCCGACGCTAACGCACAACTCACCTTCAGCGCCAATATGCTGTTTCAGTGGAATAACAAAACGCTGCGCCAGTGGTACCTGGCGCAGGGGTGTACCGTTGGACTGGGTTTTCATCTCCGGTGGATGGATGCCGCCGTTGAAATCCCAGATTTTATTTTTTCTGAATGCAGAGAATAACTTAAGCATGGTGTTCCACGGGAATGATACGCACGGGAATGGTGTTCAGATCCCATTTCCAGGAGTCAGGTGTTTCTGCGACCGGTTGCAACGAGATGCAGTGCGTCGGGCACGGATCAACACATAAATTGCAGCCCGTACAGAGATCACTCATTACCGTATGCATGGCACGGGTAGCGCCAACGATGGCGTCTACCGGACAAGCCTGAATACATTTAGTGCAGCCAATACAGTTATTTTCATCAATAACCGCCACCATCCGCGCAGGCGTTAGCTCTTGCGCTTCGCCATCCAGCGGCTGCGGCTCGACATTAAGCAACTCGGCAATTTTTAGCATCACAGCTTCGCCACCTGGGGCGCAACGGTTGATTTTTTCACCGTTACAGCTGATGGCTTCCGCGTAGGGGCGACAGCCGGGATAACCGCACTGACCACACTGGCTCTGCGGTAAGATTTCGTCAATTTTCTCAACGACCGGATCGTCTTCCACCGCAAAACGGCGGGAGGCATAACCCAGAATGGCGCCAAACGCCAGGCCCAGCAGGCTCACGGCGGCAACGGCAATCCAGATAGCATTCATTACAACTTCACCAAACCACTAAAGCCCATAAAGGCCAGAGACATAAGACCTGCGGTAATTAACGCAATGGCATTACCGCGAAAAGGTGCCGGGACATCAGCCACAGCAAGGCGTTCGCGGATGGCGGCGAAGAGCACCATCACCAGCGAGAAACCGACAGCGGCGGAAAAACCGTACAGCGCCGACTGCAAGAAATTGTGCCCGAGATTGATATTCAGCAACGCCACGCCGAGCACTGCACAGTTGGTGGTGATAAGCGGCAAAAAAATCCCCAGCAGACGGTAAAGCACCGGGCTGGTTTTGCGCACCACCATCTCGGTGAACTGCACGACCACAGCAATCACCAGAATAAATGCCAGGGTGCGCAGGTAAATCAGATTAAGTGGGATCAAAATCCACGTATCGATAAGCCAGGCGCAAATAGACGCCAGCGTCATCACAAACGTTGTTGCCAGCCCCATGCCCATCGCGGTTTCCAGTTTTTTGGAAACCCCCATAAACGGACAGAGACCGAGAAACTTGACCAGTACAAAGTTATTGACCAGTACAGTTCCGACAAACAGTAACAGGTAGTCAGTCATTTTTCGGCCTGAAATAAAAAAGCCGCCTATTATCCGTTAATCCAGAGCAGGCGACAACAGGTTAACTGTAAGGTTATTACGGATTCACAAACGTCGCTTTTACCCGCGACGAGCGTTTGAAATAGGGGACGATCAATGCGGTTGCCAACAAAGTAAACAGCAACTGGCGAACGGCTATGCCATCTTCCACGGGTGAAAAAGCGAATGCTTTTACTGCCAGCAATACGGAAATAAGCAGCCAGATAATATAGTGTTTAGGAACACAACGCCGACGTTTAAAGAAAGCGATGGTCAACCACAGTGTGTAATACCACATGGCGATAGCGGTAATAAAAGAAACGCCCCATAAGATTTGTGTCGTCAGTGCTTGTCCGCCGAGCGTTTGAAATGTTTGCGGAGAAGATAACGTAGCGGTATACAGCAACAACGCCAGCGTCGTACTCAACAGAGCGACTAAAAGCCAGGCCAACGGGCCAAGCAACCAGCCTCCAATACGTTGTGGCGTTGTGGTGGTCATAGGTTCTCCAGAATAGCGACGCAAACAGGCAAATCTAATTTTAGGGGCGTTATTATAAGGCTTTTATAACCGATCGCTACTTTCTTTATTGGACATAGTGCCAGACGGACTTCGGTACCTGGCCGAGGTCAAACAAACGCCCGCCAGAAACCAGCTCTGCGCGACGGTGATCGGCAGCACGATACATATTGATCAGTTCCTGATCGTCCGTCAGGGTGTAATTAAGATGGTCGTAGAGTTTTTCCAGACTTTCGAGTGAACTGATTTTGCGAAATTTTAATAAGTAGTCCTGAACAGTCATAAAAGGTCCATAAAATAATTAATACCAAAGGGGTAGGTATTATTAGTGATGATAAAATTTCACCAAAAGTGAACGCTTGTGTTATTACAATAATAAGAATGCGCTGATGGCAAATATTCAGGGATGAAAAACTGCTCTGAAAAGAGTAACGCGCTTTACTATCCCTGACAATCACCAACAACATCGAACAAGATAATAAATTCCTGGTTTAATATCCGACAAGTGAAAACATGCACCCGGACGGGCAGCATGGCGCTCTACAAGCGCAGAGCTTACTTGTGTTGTACCGAAGCACTCTGTTCAGGTGGCTGATAGTTGTCAATGTGACTCGCCACGCCAAGAAGAATGACTGAAACGACAAGAACGATCCAACCTGTTAATTCAATAAGACGATTCATTACAGCCCACATCTCTCTTGATTGATCCATTAACTTCAGGGGGTAAATGTTACTTAGCAATAATAGCTCCAGCAAGATTTTTACTGAGGTTTTTGCGATATTTAGCTTTTGTCGTTGGAAAATTCGCTATTTTTTTGACTTAAGTTAAACAACATCCCTTATTGCTGGCAGGTTATTAAACTGTTGAGCGTGGGTAAAGGATAGTGTCAAATAGCCATCATACTTCAATGAGAGGCAATGACATGAGCGACAACATCCGTGTTGGGTTGATTGGGTATGGTTATGCGAGCAAAACCTTCCATGCGCCCCTGATTGCGGGCACGCCCGGGCTGGAACTGGCGGTAATCTCCAGCAGTGATGAAACAAAAGTAAAAGCCGACTGGCCAACGGTTACGGTTGTCTCTGAGCCGAAGCATCTGTTTAACGATCCCAACATAGACCTGATTGTCATTCCTACACCCAACGATACCCATTTCCCGTTAGCCAAAGCGGCGCTTGAGGCGGGTAAACATGTGGTCGTTGATAAACCCTTTACCGTGACACTGTCACAAGCGCGAGAGCTGGATGCGCTGGCAAAAAGCCTGGGGCGTGTGCTGTCTGTATTCCATAACCGTCGCTGGGATAGCGATTTCCTGACGCTAAAAGGTTTGCTCGCGGAAGGCGTGCTGGGTGAAGTTGCTTACTTTGAGTCTCATTTTGACCGCTTCCGTCCGCAGGTGCGCGATCGTTGGCGTGAACAGGGCGGCCCAGGCAGCGGTATCTGGTACGATTTAGCACCACATCTTCTTGATCAGGCCATTACGCTTTTTGGTTTACCGGTCAGCATGACGGTAGATTTGGCACAGTTACGGCCCGGAGAGCAGTCGACCGATTATTTCCACGCCATCTTGTCCTATCCACAGCGGCGAGTCATTTTACACGGTACCATGCTGGCAGCCGCTGAGTCAGCACGGTATATCGTGCATGGATCCCGAGGCAGTTATGTGAAATATGGCCTCGATCCACAGGAAGAACGTCTGAAAAATGGCGAGCGTCTACCGCAGGAAGACTGGGGCTACGATATGCGTGATGGCGTACTTACCCGCGTGGAAGGTGAGGAACGTGTCGAAGAAACGCTGTTGACGGTGCCTGGGAATTATCCGGCTTACTATGCGGCTATTCGTGATGCGTTAAATGGCGATGGTGAAAATCCGGTTCCGGCAAGCCAGGCAATCCAGGTAATGGAGTTGATTGAGCTGGGCATCGAATCCGCCAAACATCGCGCGACTTTGTGCCTTGCATGAAAAATGGATGGTGCAATTTGCACCATCCATTTTGTTACTTCGCGGCGACTTTTTCTCGCAGTGCGCGTTTTTCCTCAGCGCTGAGGAAAGCCATTTCCAGACCATTAATCTGTGCCTGGCGGATTTGCTCGCGGGATAACCCAGCAGCTGGCGCGGCAACGGTATATTCGTGAATGATATCCACTCCCTGTACGCCGGGATCGTCAGTGTTAATGCTGGCACGAATGCCATGCTCAAGGAACGTTTTCAGCGGATGTGCAGCCAGCTCTGCTACGGTGCTGGTCTGAATATTGGAGGTCAGACAGGATTCAATACCAATTTGTTGCTCGGCGAGAAAATCCATCAGCGCCCGATCTTCAATGGCTTTTACGCCATGTCCAATACGCTCCGCACCCAGTTCACGAATCGCCTGCCAGATGCTTTCCGGCCCGGCAGCTTCGCCTGCATGGACGGTAATATGCCAGCCCGCATCACGCGCGCGGTTGAAGTGAGAAAGGAACAGACTTCCCGGGAAACCAAGTTCATCACCGGCTAAATCAAGTGCGGTAATCTGGTCACGGTGGGCTAAAAAGGCCTCCAGCTCTTGCTGACAGGCGGCTTCGCCGAAGGTCCGGCTCATAATGCCGATAAGCTTCGCCTGCACACCAAAGGTGCGGCAACCTTCACGTACGCCATCGATCACCGCTTCGACAACACCCGCTACAGGCAGCTGATGTGCCATTGCCATGTAGCCTGGTGAAAAACGCAGCTCGACATAGTGCAGGCCGTGACGGGCTGCATCTTCAATGTTTTCAAATGCCACGCGGCGACAGGCATCAAGAGAGGCGAGAACTTTAACGCCCCAGTCAAGTTTGGTCAGAAAGCTCACCAGATCGGGTTCGTTGGCAATGACCTGAACGTGGGGAATCAGTGTTTCCAGGGATTGTGCAGGAAGCGAGATATTATACTGGCGGCCAAGTTCAAGAATGGTCTGGGGACGAATGTTGCCATCAAGGTGGCGATGGATATCAGTTAATGGCAGGGTGGTATCAATCATGGTCGCACTCTTTTTCTGAATATAAAAGTGCGCACCATTATAAAAACAAAGCAGGGTAAAAATCCACGATTGCGCAACGATTTTTTACGTTGCGCAATTGGGGTTAGCGAACAGCGCGGATGGCGTTTATTAATCCAGCCACACCTTTTTCCAGTTTCGAACGTGGGCAGCCGGCATTGAGACGGACAAAACCACGACCTTCTTCACCATAGGTATACCCCGGCATGATCGCGACTTTTTCTTGCTCGATAAGCGCTTTTTGCAACGCGTTGTCGTCAATATTCAACGGACGTAGATCAAGCCAGGCCAGATAAGTGGATTGCGGGATCTGCCAGTTGAGTTCAGGAAACGCGGCGTTCATTTTATCTGAGATATACGTCAGGTTATCTTTCAGATAGACGCGTAAGGCATCCAGCCACGGTGCACCTTGCTGATAGGCGGCGATATGGGCAGTTAACGCCAGTACCGAAGGGGAAGAAAGCCCATCACGTCCTTTCAGTGCCGATAAATAGGCATCACGGCTGCTGCTATTTTCTATAATCCCGTAAGCACCGGTCAGCGCGGGAATATTGAAACTTTTCGAGCCCGACGTCAGCAACGCCCAGTCTCCCCGCGCCACATTACTCCAGGGAATATGCGGCTGCTCGCCCCAGACCATATCCATATGGATTTCATCGGAAATAACCCGCACACCATGACGCTCGCACAGGTCAGCCATGATCTCCAGCTCATCGCACGTCCACACTTTCCCGGTAGGATTCTGTGGGCTACACAGGAGCATAATTTTACATTCTGGTTTCGCCAACACGGCTTCCAGCTTGCCCATATCGCAAAACCAGTCGTCAGCCTGCTTCTCTAAAGCAACGGGCATTACTGTGCGCTGGTTACCTTCAATGGCCTTGTAAAATGCGTCATAGGCGGGCGTGTGGATCACCACGCCTTCACCTGTTTCAGACCACTGACGAATCAGTTCTGAAACCATATAGATGACAGAAGGGCCATACACCACCGTCTGCGTATCAATTGCGGTGTAATGCTGGGTGGAAAACCAGTGGGCAATAGCCGCGAGAAACTCATCGTTTTTCCAGCGGCTGTAGCCAAATACGCCGTGCATCAGGCGCTGATTCAGCGCCTCGATAATGCAGGGGGCAGTGGCAAAATCCATGTCTGAAATCGTGAACGGTAACAGGTCAGCAGTGCCGAAACGGTCAGCGACATAATCCCACTGTGTACACCATGTGCCATGACGATCCACGACCTTTGAAAAATCGAACATATCTTATCCTTATGCCTGGACAGTATGCATCAGACCGGCCATTTCATCTTTTACTGACTGAACTTGTGGCCCGATAACAACCTGCAGGTTATGTTGATTAAGTTGTACTACGCCAATTGCCCGATTGTCCTTCAGTGCCTGCACATTAACAAGCGACATATCTTTCACAGACAAACGCAGACGGGTAATGCAGTTATCGAGGCTGACAATATTGTCGGCACCGCCTAATGCTTCGAGGATTGCAGGAACGTTGTAACCTGATTTACCCGGCGCACCGGCAACGGCTTTTTCGATTGAGCTGGCAACTTCGCTATCGCGCCCCGGGGTTTTCAGATTGAAGCGGGTGATAGCGAAACGGAAGATGACGTAGTAAACGACAAACCAGATTGCCGCCACCACTGGCACCATGTACCACTTGGTTGACAGACCATGCAAAATACCGAACACCACGAAGTCGATGATATTGCCGTCGGTATTACCGATGGTGACGCCGAGCACAGACATGACAGTGAAGCCGAGGCCGGTTAACAGCGCGTGGATGACATACAGAACTGGCGCCACGAACAGGAACAGGAATTCCAGCGGTTCGGTCGTGCCGCCAACGACACAGGCGATCAGGCCAGAAATCAGCAGACCTTTAATTTTATGGCGATTTTCCGGGCGCGCGCAGTGATACATAGCTAACGCTGCACCTGGCAGACCGCCGAGAAACGCAGGCATTTTACCTTGCGAAAGGAAACGCGTGGCGCTTTCAGAAAAACCGTGAGTGGTCGGGCAACTCAATTGCGCCTGGAAGATGGTCAGTGCGCCGCTGACGGTTTGACCGCAGACTTCCTGCGTGCCGCCTGCGTCGGTAAAGCGAATTAATGCCACCAGAATGTGATGCAGACCAAACGGCAACAGCAGACGTTCACCGGTACCAAACAGCATCGGTCCGAAATCACCCGCGCTGTTTATCATATGGCCCAAGCCGCTAATACCCATGGCGAAAATCGGCCAGACTAATGGAATCACCAGGCCGATAAGGCCCATCACCAGCGAGGAGATAATTGGTACGAAGCGCGTACCGCCGAAGAATGCCAGCGCATCCGGCAGGCGGATATTATGGAAACGCTCATGCAGCATCCAGACGATAATACCGGCGATCACCGCACCGAGGATCCCGGTATCGATCGACTGGATCCCAAGAATGCTCTGGATGTTATTGGCTTTCAGAACCGCGGCATCCGTGGTTGGCAGAATGCCTTTATTGGTCAACCAGAAGTTTACCGCGAGGTTCATTACCGCATAACCGACGAAGCCAGCGAATGCCGCTACGCCTTTATTTTCGCGTGCCAGGCCCAGCGGGATGGCGATACAGAACATGACAGGCAGGAAACTAAAAGCAAACGAGCCAATCTTACTCATCCAGGTAAAGATAGCCTGCAACACGGGGTTGCCCAGGACCGGGATCAGGGTTATGACATCATGGCTGCTAAGAGAACTACCAATGCCGAGCATAATGCCGCAGAACGACAATAATGCCACGGGTAACATGAAGGTTTTGCCTAACTGCTGGAAGAACTCCCACAGCGTGACTTTCGGTGCTGTTTTCGCCGTCATAAAACGACTCCTCGTAGAGAACAATCTGGATTCAGTAAATTGCGCGAGAAGATAAAACGTTTTATCAAATTTTAGTGAGGCATAAATCACATTACGCAACGATAATAGCGGGTATAAGATAAATAAAAGGTAAAACGTTTTATCTGTCACATAATCAGGGAGTAGGTCATCTGCATGGCTACCGCCAAAAAAATAACCATTCATGATGTTGCGCTGGCTGCGGGCGTGTCGGTAAGTACCGTTTCGCTGGTGCTTAGTGGCAAAGGGCGAATCTCTACCGCCACAGGAGAACGCGTTAACGCCGCCATTGAAGAGCTGGGATTTGTGCGCAATCGCCAGGCGTCGGCGCTGCGCGGCGGGCAAAGCGGCGTCATTGGTTTGATCGTCCGTGATTTATCTGCGCCGTTTTACGCCGAATTGACGGCCGGATTGACGGAAGCTCTGGAAGCGCAGGGACGGATGGTTTTTTTGCTTCACGGCGGTAAAGACGGCGAGCAGCTGGCACAGCGGTTTTCACTGTTACTGAATCAGGGTGTGGATGGTGTGGTAATTGCCGGGGCTGCAGGAAGCAGCGATGACCTGCGACGGATGGCAGAAGAAAAAGCTATCCCGGTGATTTTCGCTTCCCGTGCCAGTTATCTTGATGATGTTGATACGGTTCGCCCGGACAACATGCAGGCTGCACAGTTGTTGACGGAGCATCTCATTCGCAATGGGCATCAGCGGATCGCCTGGCTGGGAGGGCAAAGTTCCTCATTAACCCGTGCAGAACGGGTGGGGGGCTATTGTGCAACTCTACTAAAATTTGGCCTGCCGTTTCACAGCGATTGGGTGCTGGAGTGCACATCCAGCCAGAAGCAAGCCGCGGAAGCTATCACGGCGCTTTTACGTCATAACCCGACCATCAGTGCTGTGGTTTGCTATAACGAAACTATTGCGATGGGGGCATGGTTTGGTTTGCTCAAAGCAGGGCGGCAAAGCGGGGAAAGCGGAGTCGATCGTTACTTTGAGCAACAAGTTTCGCTGGCGGCATTTACCGATGCGACACCAACCACACTTGATGATATACCCGTTACCTGGGCCAGCACGCCTGCGCGGGAACTTGGTACCACACTTGCGGATCGCATGATGCAAAAAATCACCCATGAAGAGACGCATTCACGCAATCTTATTATTCCCGCCCGGCTCATTGCGGCGAAATAATCCTCTCTTTATCTGCTATACCTGGTAGTGTCCTTTCCTCAAGGTTAATGATAAAAAATGTGGCACACAGGCGGTGCCTTTTATTTTTACTGAAGTTCACAGGAGGTTTATGTGTTTAATTCTGACAACCTGAGACTCGACGGAAAATGCGCCATCATCACAGGTGCGGGTGCAGGTATTGGTAAAGAAATCGCCATTACATTCGCGACAGCTGGCGCATCTGTGGTGGTCAGTGATATTAACGCCGACGCAGCTAACCATGTTGTAGACGAAATTCAACAACTGGGTGGTCAGGCATTTGCCTGCCGTTGTGATATTACTTCCGAACAGGAACTCTCTGCACTGGCAGACTTTGCCGTCAGTAAGCTGGGTAAAGTTGATATCCTGGTTAACAACGCCGGTGGCGGTGGTCCTAAACCGTTTGATATGCCAATGGCAGATTTTCGCCGTGCTTATGAACTGAATGTGTTTTCTTTTTTCCATCTGTCACAACTTGTTGCGCCAGAAATGGAAAAAAATGGCGGTGGCGTTATTCTGACCATCACTTCTATGGCGGCAGAAAATAAAAATATAAACATGACTTCCTATGCATCATCTAAAGCTGCGGCCAGTCATCTGGTCAGAAATATGGCATTTGACCTGGGTGAAAAAAATATTCGGGTGAATGGCATTGCGCCGGGGGCAATATTAACCGATGCCCTGAAATCCGTTATTACACCAGAAATTGAACAAAAAATGTTACAGCACACGCCGATCAGACGTCTGGGCCAACCGCAAGATATTGCTAACGCGGCGCTGTTCCTTTGCTCGCCTGCAGCCAGCTGGGTAAGCGGACAAATTCTCACCGTCTCCGGTGGTGGGGTACAGGAGCTCAATTAATACACTAACGAACCGGTAAACAGCCGTATGTGTTGTTTACCGGGATAGCGTGTGCAATTCATCAACGTCTCTGCTAAACAACTGGCAGCCAAATCACGGCTATTGGTTAACCAATAGCTGGATGAAAAGCATACGAATAGAGTGTGCCTTCGCACTATTCAACAGCAATGATAGGCGCTCACCTGACAACGCGGTAAACTAGTTATTCACGCTAACTATAATGGTTTAATGATGGATAACATGCAGACTGAAGCACAACCGACACGGACCCGGATCCTCAATGCTGCCAGAGAGATTTTTTCAGAAAATGGATTTCACAGTGCCTCGATGAAAGCCATCTGTAAATCCTGCGCCATTAGTCCCGGGACGCTCTATCACCATTTCATCTCCAAAGAAGCCTTGATTCAGGCGATTATCTTACAGGACCAGGAGAGGGCGCTGGCCCGTTTCCGGGAACCGATTGAAGGGATTCATTTTGTTGACTATATGGTCGAGTCTATTGTCTCTCTCACCCATGAAGCCTTTGGGCAACGGGCGCTGGTGGTCGAAATTATGGCGGAAGGGATGCGTAACCCACAGGTCGCCGCCATGCTTAAAAATAAGCATATGACGATCACTGAATTTGTTGCCCAGCGGATGCGTGATGCCCAGCAAAAAGGCGAGATAAGCCCAGACATCAACACGTCAATGACTTCACGTTTACTGCTGGATCTGACCTACGGTGTACTGGCCGATATCGAAGCGGAAGACCTGGCGCGTGAAGCGTCGTTTGCTCAGGGATTACGCGCGATGATTGGCGGTATCTTAACCGCATCCTGATCCTCTCATTTCGCGGGCTGGTGATAACTGTGCCCGCGTTTCATACTTTAATTTCCCTGTACAAAATACAATCTAGCCGGGATCGGAGAATTCCCCCCAAAAATATTCACCGTAGCCATATGTCATGAGAGTTTATCGTTCTCAAGATGCTCGAACGAACGTTCGATTGCTTATTTTATGGCTTCTGTCAACGCTGTTTTAAAGATTAATGCGATCTATATCACGCTGTGGGTATTGCAGTTTTTGGTTTTTTGATCGCGGTGTCAGTTCTTTTTATTTCCATTTCTCTTCCATGGGTTTCTCACAGATAACTGTGTGCAACACAGAATTGGTTAACTAATCAGATTAAAGGTTGACCAGTATTTTTATTTGAATGAGGAGTCCCTTATGTTACGTCCTGTAGAAACCCCAACCCGTGAAATCAAAAAACTCGACGGCCTGTGGGCATTCAGTCTGGATCGCGAAAACTGTGGAATTGATCAGCGTTGGTGGGAAAGCGCGTTACAAGAAAGCCGGGCAATTGCTGTGCCAGGCAGTTTTAACGATCAGTTCGCCGATGCAGATATTCGTAATTATGTGGGCAACGTCTGGTATCAGCGCGAAGTCTTTATACCGAAAGGTTGGGCAGGCCAGCGTATCGTGCTGCGTTTCGATGCGGTCACTCATTACGGCAAAGTGTGGGTAAATAATCAGGAAGTGATGGAGCATCAGGGCGGCTATACGCCATTTGAAGCCGATGTCACGCCGTATGTTATTGCCGGGAAAAGTGTACGTATCACCGTTTGTGTGAACAACGAACTGAACTGGCAGACTATCCCGCCGGGAATGGTGATTACCGATGAAAACGGCAAGAAAAAGCAGTCTTACTTCCATGATTTCTTTAACTATGCCGGGATCCATCGCAGCGTAATGGTCTACACCACGCCGAACACCTGGGTGGACGATATCACCGTGGTGACGCATGTTGCGCAAGACTGTAACCACGCGTCTGTTGACTGGCAGGTGGTAGCAAATGGTGATGTCAGCGTTGAACTGCGTGATGCGGATCAGCAGGTGGTTGCAACTGGACAAGGTACCAGCGGGACTTTGCAAGTGGTGAATCCACACCTCTGGCAACCGGGTGAAGGTTATCTCTATGAACTGTGCGTCACAGCCAAAAGCCAGACAGAGTGTGATATCTACCCGCTTCGCGTCGGCATCCGGTCAGTGGCAGTGAAGGGCGAACAGTTCCTGATTAACCACAAACCGTTCTACTTTACTGGCTTTGGTCGTCATGAAGATGCTGACTTGCGTGGCAAAGGATTCGATAACGTGCTGATGGTGCACGACCACGCATTAATGGACTGGATTGGGGCCAACTCCTACCGTACCTCGCATTACCCTTACGCTGAAGAGATGCTCGACTGGGCAGATGAACATGGCATCGTGGTGATTGATGAAACTGCTGCTGTCGGCTTTAACCTCTCTTTAGGCATTGGTTTCGAAGCGGGCAACAAGCCGAAAGAACTGTACAGCGAAGAGGCAGTCAACGGGGAAACTCAGCAGGCGCACTTACAGGCGATTAAAGAGCTGATAGCGCGTGACAAAAACCACCCAAGCGTGGTGATGTGGAGTATTGCCAACGAACCGGATACCCGTCCGCAAGGTGCACGAGAATATTTCGCGCCACTGGCGGAAGCAACGCGTAAACTCGACCCGACGCGTCCGATCACCTGCGTCAATGTAATGTTCTGCGACGCTCACACCGATACCATCAGCGATCTCTTTGATGTGCTGTGCCTTAACCGTTATTACGGTTGGTATGTCCAAAGCGGCGATTTGGAAACGGCAGAGAAGGTACTGGAAAAAGAACTTCTGGCCTGGCAGGAGAAACTGCATCAGCCGATTATCATCACCGAATACGGCGTGGATACGTTAGCCGGGCTGCACTCAATGTACACCGACATGTGGAGTGAAGAGTATCAGTGTGCATGGCTGGATATGTATCACCGCGTCTTTGATCGCGTCAGCGCCGTCGTCGGTGAACAGGTATGGAATTTCGCCGATTTTGCGACCTCGCAAGGCATATTGCGCGTTGGAGGTAACAAGAAAGGGATCTTCACTCGCGACCGCAAACCGAAGTCGGCGGCTTTTCTGCTGCAAAAACGCTGGACTGGCATGAACTTCGGTGAAAAACCGCAGCAGGGAGGCAAACAATGAATCAACAACTCTCCTGGCGCACCATCGTCGGCTACAGCCTCGGTGACGTCGCCAATAACTTCGCCTTCGCAATGGGGGCGCTCTTCCTGTTGAGTTACTACACCGACGTCGCTAGCGTCGGTGCCGCTGCGGCGGGCACCATGCTGTTACTGGTGCGGGTATTCGATGCCTTCGCCGACGTCTTTGCCGGACGAGTGGTGGACAGTGTGAATACCCGCTGGGGAAAATTCCGCCCGTTTTTACTCTTCGGTACTGCGCCGTTAATGATCTTCAGCGTGCTGGTATTCTGGGTGCCGACCGACTGGAGCCATGGTAGCAAAGTGGTGTATGCATATTTGACCTACATGGGCCTCGGGCTTTGCTACAGCCTGGTGAATATTCCTTATGGTTCACTTGCTACCGCGATGACCCAACAACCACAATCCCGCGCCCGTCTGGGCGCGGCTCGCGGGATTGCCGCTTCATTAACCTTTGTCTGCCTGGCATTTCTGATAGGACCGAGCATTAAGAACTCCAGCCCGGAAGAGATGGTGTCGGTATACCATTTCTGGACGATTGTGCTGGCGATTGCCGGAATGGTGCTTTACTTCATCTGCTTCAAATCGACGCGTGAGAATGTGGTACGTATCGTGGCGCAGCCGTCATTGAAGATCAGTCTGCAAACCCTGAAACGGAATCGCCCGCTGTTTATGTTGTGCATCGGTGCGCTGTGTGTGCTGATTTCGACCTTCGCGGTCAGCGCCTCGTCGTTGTTCTACGTGCGCTATGTGTTAAATGATACCGGGCTGTTCACTGTGCTGGTACTGGTGCAAAACCTGGTTGGTACTGTGGCATCGGCACCGCTGGTGCCGGGGATGGTCGCGAGGATCGGTAAAAAGAATACCTTCCTGATTGGCGCTTTGCTGGGAACCTGCGGTTATCTGCTATTCTTCTGGGTTTCCGTCTGGTCACTGCCGGTGGCGTTGGTTGCGTTGGCCATCGCTTCAATTGGTCAGGGCGTTACTATGACTGTGATGTGGGCACTGGAAGCTGATACCGTAGAATACGGTGAATACCTGACCGGCGTGCGAATTGAAGGGCTCACCTATTCACTATTCTCATTTACCCGTAAATGCGGTCAGGCAATCGGAGGTTCAATTCCTGCCTTTATTTTGGGATTAAGCGGATATATCGCCAATCAGGTGCAAACGCCGGAAGTTATTATGGGCATCCGCACATCAATTGCCTTAGTACCTTGCGGATTTATGCTACTGGCATTCGTTATTATCTGGTTTTATCCGCTCACGGATAAAAAATTCAAAGAAATCGTGGTTGAAATTGATAATCGTAAAAAAGTGCAGCAGCAATTAATCAGCGATATCACTAATTAATATTCAATAAAAATAATCAGAACATCAAAGGTGCAACTATGAGAAAAATAGTGGCCATGGCCGTTATTTGCCTGACGGCTGCCTCTGGCCTTACCTCTGCTTATGCGGCGCAACTGGCTGACGATGAAGCGGGACTACGCATCAGACTGAAAAACGAATTGCGTAGGGCGGATAAGCCCAGTGCTGGCGCGGGAAGAGATATTTACGCATGGGTACAGGGAGGATTGCTCGATTTCAATAGTGGTTATTATTCCAATATTATTGGCGTTGAAGGCGGGGCATATTATGTTTATAAATTAGGTGCTCGTGCTGATATGAGTACCCGGTGGTATCTTGATGGTGATAAAAGTTTTGGCTTTGCCCTGGGGGCAGTAAAAATAAAACCCAGTGAAAATAGCCTGCTTAAATTAGGTCGCTTCGGGACGGATTATAGTTATGGTAGCTTACCTTATCGTATTCCGTTAATGGCTGGCAGTTCGCAACGTACATTACCGACAGTTTCTGAAGGAGCATTAGGTTATTGGGCTTTAACACCAAATATTGATCTGTGGGGAATGTGGCGTTCACGAGTATTTTTATGGACTGATTCAACAACCGGTATTCGTGATGAAGGGGTGTATAACAGCCAGACGGGAAAATACGATAAACATCGCGCACGTTCTTTCTTAGCCGCCAGTTGGCATGATGATACCAGTCGCTATTCTCTGGGGGCATCGGTACAGAAAGATGTTTCCAATCAGATACAAAGTATTCTCGAGAAAAGCATACCGCTCGACCCGAATTATACGTTGAAAGGGGAGTTGCTCGGCTTTTACGCGCAGCTCGAAGGTTTAAGTCGTAATACCAGCCAGCCCAATGAAACGGCGTTGGTTAGTGGACAATTGACCTGGAATGCGCCGTGGGGAAGCGTATTTGGCAGTGGTGGTTATTTGCGCCATGCAATGAATGGTGCCGTGGTGGATACCGACATTGGCTATCCCTTTTCATTAAGTCTTGATCGTAACCGTGAAGGAATGCAGTCCTGGCAATTGGGCGTCAACTATCGTTTAACGCCGCAATTTACGCTGACATTTGCACCGATTGTGACTCGCGGCTATGAATCCAGTAAACGAGATGTGCGGATTGAAGGCACGGGTATCTTAGGTGGTATGAACTATCGGGTCAGCGAAGGGCCGTTACAAGGGATGAATTTCTTTCTTGCTGCCGATAAAGGGCGGGAAAAGCGCGATGGCAGTACGCTGGGCGATCGCCTGAATTACTGGGATGTGAAAATGAGTATTCAGTATGACTTTATGCTGAAGTAAAAAATAACGCCGGAGAGAAAAATCTCCGGCGTTTTGTCTGTGAATTACTGCTGCGGAATAGCGGGTACGACCGGAACATTTAATGCCGGCATTGCAAACATACCAACGAAATCTTCCAGTGGCATTTTCTGCCCGTTTAACGTTATCTGACCGTTAGTATATTGCAGGCTGGTGGTGATGGTATTGTCCTGCAAGGTGGTCAGACGGAACATCTGCCCCATTGCTGATGCACCTTCAACTTGCTGTTTCGCCAGTTTTTTCGCTTGATCTTCCTGATAACCTTCCAGCTTCGCTACCTGAGTCATAAACTCAGTTGCCATATCCACCGGAATGGTCAGTTTCGCATCCAGAGATTTAACCGAACGATCTACTTCCTGCGCCAGCGTTTGCGGCGCTTCTTTAGTCGTTGCCGGATCTTTCAGGAACAGCGACAGATTCAGCGCACTTTCACCCTGACTGTTTTTCCAGCTTAGCGGCGCGATAGTAATCACCGGATCGCCTTTCAACATCAGCGGCAGGGCGCTAAAGAAGGCTTCCGTCACTTTCTCCTGATAAAGTTCGGGATTGTTGGCAATTTCTGGCTGTGCCAGCAGCGCCTGAGTTTGCGCGTTATATTGCTGGCTAAACTGATGCCAGGCTTCACCATCAATCTGGCCGACTTTTAAAGTCAGCTTGCCGCTGCCCAGATCCTGATTCTGTACCTTCAGGCTGTTTAGCGAGTAATCCAGTTGGCTATTGATCGTTTTACCGTCATTGACCAGATCCGATTTACCGCTGATCTCCATGCCTTCCAGCAGTGCCAGTTCTTTGTCTTCCACTGAAATGGTCATTTTTTCCAGTGACAGTTTTTGGTTTCCTACGCGCTCACCAAAACTTGCCAGCGTGCTGGAACCGTCGGTTTTCAGATTATTAAAGGTCAACTGCACTTTCTGGTTGTATTCGTTAACTGCGTCTATCCGACCACTTTGCGCCTCCCCGGAAAGGGAGATGGCTTTGCCGTCTCTGTCAGCATTTAACTGGAACTCGCCGCCGCTAAAGGCGACTTTTTCATCCTTTTGCTCGTAATTCAGTGGCTTGAGCGAAATATCGGAACTGGAATCACCGCTGTAACCAATGCGCGAGTTAATCTCAAAAGGCGTTTCACCTTTTGCCATATCAAACAGTGGTTTGCTTACTTCGTTATTAACCAGCGTGGTTTGAATTGATGCCATCGACGGGATCAGGTTCAGTTTTTTAAGCTGGGCAAGCGGGAAGGGACCATGATCAACCGATTCGTTGAAGATGACGCTCTGACCGCTTTTAATCCACGGATTTTCTTTCCCGGCAATGGGTTTCACCAACAGTTGCAGCTGACTGCTGAATACGCCGCGATGATAGTTTTGATAACTCACTTCCAGGTTGGATTCAGGAGCGGTCAGTTTGAGTTGCGCGTTCGCCTGCGCGACCATGTCTTCGAGATGGGTTTCAATCTTCTTGCCTGTATACCATGCGCCGCCTGTCCAGACTACGCCTAGCGCAACAATGACGCCTACCGCTACCAGCGATTTATTCATAATGATTATCCATAAAATGAAATCAGGCGGACTGGCCGCCTGAAGGTGTTATAAGCCTTTAATAAGCTTAGCAAGAGATGTTAATTTTTTCAGTAAGCTCTTACAGCTTGTTGTAAACACGCGCTAAACGGCCGTGGCCTTTGACAGTCACCGGTGATTCGTTGGCGGCAATAAACGCTGATTCACCCGGTTTAAGCTGTAACTGCTGAGAACCTTTCCACAACGTTGCATCGCCTTCGACGCAGAACAAAATGGCGGCACTCTGCTGGCTAATGGTGGTTTCTTTATCACTAAGGTCATGCAGCGAGAAGGCAAAATCATCCACTGGAATCGGGAAGTCCAGTTCTGCACCTTGTTTCACCGGCTGGGTCAACAACTGGTTAGCCGGTTTGGCTTCGAATTTCACATTGGCAACCAGTTCCGGAATATCAATGTACTTAGGCGTCAGACCCGCACGCAGCACGTTATCGGAGTTCGCCATCACTTCCAGCGCCACGCCTTGCAGGTAAGCGTGCGGTGTTTCAGCGAACAGGAACATCGCTTCGCCAGGATTCAATTTCACCACATTCAGTAACAGCGGGGAGAACAGGCCGCTGTCTTCCGGGTAAAATTCAGAAATTAAACGAATCGTTTGCCACGGTTCACCCTGCTGACTGTCGAGCGCCGATTTTAAAATCGCCAGCGCGCGGGATTTTTCTTCACCCTGCATATTCAACAGGCTGGCGAACAGTTCGCTTAAACGTTCGGCATTAGGCTGTTGTAAAAAGTGAGCAATTGCCGGATGTGCACCTGCGACTGGCTGGAGTAGGGAGACAATCTCGGAAAACTCACGAAACGCGTTCATCGCAAGGAAAGGCGTCAGCGCAAAAACCAGCTCCGGCTTGTGGTTAGGATCTTTATAGTTACGCTCGGCAGCATCCATCGGGATACCTGCGGCATTTTCTTTGGCAAAACCGATTTCAGAATTGCGTTTGTTTGGATGAACCTGAATGGAGAGCGGCTGTGCTGCGCATAATACTTTGAACAGGAAAGGCAGTTCGCCAAAGCGTTTGGCAACGGCCTCTCCGAGCAGAGTCGATTTATTACTCTCAATCACATCACGCAGTGAAACGATATCTCCGGCGGCATTCTGCACCCGTGAACTGCTTTTCGGATGTGCGCCCATCCACAGCTCGGCCATCGGCTGGCTGGACGGATTTTCCATACCATAAAGTTCAGTCAACGCCGTTTTGCTGCCCCAGGCATAGTTTTGCACTGAGTTAATGAGTTTTTGCATGATCAATCCCTGTTTTAATGTGGAAATTAATCCCGCTATTAAAGCAAGAATCCTACGGGAAGTAACCTGGAGCCGCAAAAAGTCGTACTAGTCTCAGTTTTTGTTAAAAAAGTGTGTAGGATATTGTTACTCGCTTTTAACAGGGCAACGGAACACCCGCCCAGAGCATAACCAAACCAGGCAGTAAGTGAGAGAACAATGTCAAACAAACCCTTTCATTATCAGGCTCCTTTTCCACTCAAAAAAGATGATACTGAGTATTACCTGCTAACCAGCGAACACGTTAGCGTATCTGAATTTGAAGGGCAGGAGATTTTGAAAGTCGCACCCGAAGCGTTAACTCTGTTGGCGCGTCAGGCATTTCATGATGCGTCATTTATGCTGCGTCCGGCTCACCAACAACAGGTGGCCGACATTCTGCGTGACCCGGAAGCCAGCGAAAATGATAAATATGTGGCGCTGCAATTCCTGCGCAACTCCGACATCGCGGCGAAAGGTGTTCTGCCAACCTGTCAGGATACCGGCACTGCGATTATTGTTGGTAAAAAAGGGCAGCGTGTATGGACCGGTGGCTGTGATGAAGCGGCGCTGGCGCGCGGTGTCTATAACACTTATATCGAAGATAATTTGCGCTACTCGCAAAACGCGCCGCTGGATATGTATAAAGAGGTGAATACCGGCACCAATCTGCCAGCGCAGATCGATCTTTATGCCGTTGATGGCGACGAGTACAAATTCCTCTGTATCGCCAAAGGTGGTGGTTCGGCAAACAAGACGTATCTCTATCAGGAAACCAAAGCGTTACTAACGCCGGGGAAACTGAAAAATTACCTGGTTGAGAAGATGCGCACGCTGGGTACGGCGGCCTGTCCTCCGTATCATATTGCGTTCGTAATTGGTGGAACTTCTGCAGAAACTAACCTTAAAACAGTGAAACTGGCTTCCGCTAAATACTATGACGAACTGCCAACGGAAGGGAATGAGCACGGTCAGGCATTCCGCGATGTGGAACTGGAAAAAGAATTGCTGATCGAAGCGCAAAATCTCGGTCTGGGTGCGCAGTTTGGTGGTAAATACTTCGCTCACGACATACGCGTGATTCGCCTGCCACGTCACGGCGCATCCTGTCCGGTTGGTATGGGTGTTTCCTGCTCTGCTGACCGTAATATCAAAGCGAAGATCAACCGTCAGGGGATCTGGATCGAAAAACTGGAACATAATCCAGGTAAATATATCCCTGAAGAGCTGCGTAAAGCGGGAGAAGGCGAAGCGGTGCGCGTTGACCTTAACCGTCCGATGAAAGAGATCCTCGCACAGTTGTCGCAGTATCCCGTTTCTACACGCTTATCGCTTAACGGCACGATTATCGTCGGTCGTGATATTGCTCACGCCAAACTGAAAGAGCGGATGGATAACGGTGAAGGGCTGCCGCAGTACATTAAAGATCATCCGATTTACTACGCGGGTCCGGCCAAAACGCCGGAAGGTTATGCCTCCGGTTCTCTTGGCCCAACGACCGCCGGACGGATGGATTCTTATGTCGATCAACTGCAAGCGCAGGGCGGAAGTATGATCATGCTGGCGAAAGGCAACCGCAGCCAGCAGGTGACGGATGCCTGTAAAAAACACGGCGGCTTCTACCTTGGCAGTATCGGTGGTCCGGCCGCTGTATTGGCGCAGGGAAGTATTAAGAGCCTGGAATGTGTTGAATATCCGGAACTGGGAATGGAAGCCATCTGGAAAATTGAAGTGGAAGATTTCCCGGCGTTTATCCTTGTGGATGATAAAGGAAATGACTTCTTCCAGCAGATACAACTCACACAGTGCACTCGCTGTGTGAAATAAACAGAGCCGCCCTTCGGGGCGGTTTTTTTACATGGCACGAAAGACCAAACATTTGTTATCAAATAGTAAATAATAAGTGAGCTAAAAGTTGCTTAACGAAAGCAAAACAGAAAGAAAAAATTAAACAGGTGAGGTGCAGGCCATGAATACAGTACGCAGCGAAAAAGATTCGATGGGGGCGATTGATGTCCCGGCAGATAAGCTGTGGGGCGCACAAACTCAACGCTCGCTGGAGCATTTCCGCATTTCGACGGAGAAAATGCCCACCTCACTGATTCATGCGCTGGCGCTAACCAAGCGCGCAGCGTCAAAAGTTAATGAAGATTTAGGCTTGTTGTCTGAAGAGAAAGCGAGCGCCATTCGGCAGGCGGCGGATGAAGTACTGGCAGGACAGCATGACGACGAATTCCCGCTGGCTATCTGGCAGACCGGCTCCGGCACGCAAAGTAACATGAACATGAACGAAGTGCTGGCTAACCGGGCCAGTGAATTACTCGGCGGCGTGCGCGGGATGGAACGTAAAGTTCACCCTAACGACGACGTGAACAAAAGCCAAAGTTCCAACGATGTCTTTCCGACGGCGATGCACGTTGCGGCGCTGCTGGCGCTGCGCAAGCAACTCATTCCGCAGCTTAAAACCCTGACACAGACGCTGAGTGAAAAATCGCGTGCATTTGCCGATATCGTCAAAATCGGTCGAACCCACTTGCAGGACGCCACGCCGCTAACACTAGGGCAGGAGATTTCCGGCTGGGTAGCGATGCTCGAGCATAATCTCAAACATATCGAATACAGCCTGCCTCACGTAGCGGAACTGGCTCTTGGCGGTACAGCGGTGGGTACTGGACTAAATACCCATCCGGAGTATGCGCGTCGCGTAGCAGATGAACTGGCAGTCATTACCTGTGCACCGTTTGTTACCGCGCCGAACAAATTTGAAGCGCTTGCGACCTGTGATGCCCTGGTTCAGGCGCACGGCGCGTTGAAAGGGTTGGCTGCGTCACTGATGAAAATCGCCAATGATGTCCGCTGGCTGGCCTCTGGCCCGCGCTGCGGAATTGGTGAAATCTCAATCCCGGAAAATGAGCCGGGCAGCTCAATCATGCCGGGGAAAGTGAATCCAACACAGTGTGAGGCATTAACCATGCTCTGCTGTCAGGTGATGGGGAACGACGTGGCGATCAACATGGGGGGCGCTTCCGGTAACTTTGAACTGAACGTCTTCCGTCCAATGGTGATCCACAATTTCCTGCAATCGGTGCGCTTGCTGGCAGATGGCATGGAAAGTTTTAACAAACACTGCGCAGTGGGTATTGAACCGAATCGTGAGCGAATCAATCAATTACTCAATGAATCGCTGATGCTGGTGACTGCGCTTAACACCCACATTGGTTATGACAAAGCCGCGGAGATCGCCAAAAAAGCGCATAAAGAAGGGCTGACCTTAAAAGCTGCGGCCCTTGCGCTGGGGTATCTTAGCGAAGCCGAGTTTGATAGCTGGGTACGGCCAGAACAGATGGTCGGCAGTATGAAAGCCGGGCGTTAATCCGCAACATACAGGTGCAGCCGTGGAATGATCAAACGAAGCGGCTGCGCCTGTGGTTTATAACGGTGCTGCACATTGTCGGCATCGTAATTTAACAACTCACCAACGTCCGGCACGCGCGCGCCATTATCCCGATTAATCAGTGCAATCAGCGGTGTAGGGCAGGCGTGTTGGACTTGTTTTTGATCTCCTTTGTACCAGACGCGGGCAATCGGCTGCACCTTCACCGGACGTTTGATTTTTAACTTCGCGTTCTGTGGCAGGGCAGCGATATCCTGATACTCTCGCTCCAGTTTTCTTTGCCACTCCTCGCGCGTCCACGGTGCGACACTGCGTGGTGATTTCAGGCTTTTTTCCAGCTGTGCCAGGACTTCATCACGATGCAAATTCTTAATGATATGTTTATTAGCCCAACCAAAGCGTAAAGTGGCGGGGTCGTGCAGAACGGTGAGCGTGCGGTAAGCATTAAGGGTGATCAGCCCCGGCAAATGACGATGCACCCATTCAAAACGTGCCGCGGTGGGGAGTTCTGATTCAACCGTGACGATATGCTCGAACGTGGTCTTGAGTTTATTGATGTGCTGAATATGACTGACCAACGCTGCTTGCGAAAGGTTATCGACCTGGTAACACAACACGCCAGGCAGACGGACAGCGGCCTTGCTGCTGCGATTTTCGGACTGTTGTTGAATAAATAAATGGCGGAAATGACGCAACGCCAGCGACTGCGCGTCGTTGCCGAGATGTTGTTTTACCTCAATACGATTAAGCGGATTATGCTCATCCTCTTTTTTTACCTCCGGCAAAGAGAACACGCGGGCAACCAATAGCTTGTGTTGCTCAAGATGAGCGGCAAATGCAGCCAGCTCTTGTTCCATCTGGCGAAAGGTAGTGTTGAGTCGGTCTACGAGATCGTAACGCGCCATAATATTAACCACTTTAGTTACAACATACTTATTTTATAGCACAGTCGTGGTGACTTGACCATCGTGCGCGTAGTGTCAGGCAGAGGTAAATTGCGGGATGTTATGCCATAACGGCCAGCTAAACGAGAAGCGAGCACCACCCAGTTCGCTGGTGTCACAATTAACCGTACCGCCCATTGCCAGTGCTATAGAGTGGACAATTGCCAGCCCCAGCCCGCAGCCGCCGGTTGAGCGATCCCGGCTGGGATCGAGGCGAACAAAAGGTTCAAAGATATGTTCGCGGTTTTCTGGGGCAATCCCTGGGCCATCATCCTCAACAATTAATGTCGCTCTATTCCCCGACAGTAGCAGGCTGGTTTCAACCGTTGAATGGCAGTACCGCAGGGCGTTATTGAGCAAATTATCCAGCACGCGCTCCATTAAGCGCATATCCAACGCCGCATAATGGCCTTGCACGAGCGTTTTTATCCGTACCGTTTTATCGGGCGTTACTGCCTGAATATCTGCCAGATGCGTTGACAGCCACAACGGCAGGTCTGGTTCGCTAAGATGAAGCTCGTTTTGTGGGCGATCGAGTCGGGCATAAGTCAGCAGCTCTTCAATTAAAGCTTCAAGTTGACTGATATCACGATTCAACGCCTGGGATTCGGCGGCGCTCAGGTTATCGCTCATCTCCAGTCGATAACGCAGGCGCACTAACGGTGTTCGCAGTTCGTGAGCGATACCGTCAATAAGCTGTTTTTTGCTGGCAATCAAGGCGTTGATATTGTCCGCCATCTGGTTAAATGCGATACCAAGTCGTTCAAAGCTCGAACCCTCATCAAAGTGGATACGCTCATTGAGATGCCCATAGCCAAATCGTTGCGCCGCTGCTTCCAGTTTTAACATATCCTGCCAGTGCGGACGCATCCAGATAAACACCGGAAAGGCGAGGGAAATAGCAATAAAAGCGATCAGGGCGATATCCAGCAATCGCATCTGATGGAGATAATAAAGATAAGGAACAGGACCAACTGCCAGCACGTAGTGGCTGCGCGGGATACGCTGCAAAAACGTGTACTGATCGTCCAGGGCGACAATTTCGCCGCCACGCAGTCGGTGCATGGAAATATCATCAAGATGGTATTTACTCAGTGGCTCGACACGCAGATCGAAAGAGAGATTTAAATCCATCTCTTTCAGCGTCTTACCCCAGTCGTGTGGGGGGATCTCACGCAATTCGCTGCGCATCAGATACAGCGAACTGTTCATCAAATCATCCAGCGACTGTTTGCCCGCGCGTTCGGCGGTAAATTTGTACACCAACCCAACCAGCAGAGACATCACAAGGAAGCAGACAAACAATAACAGGTAAAACTGGATAAACAGTTTTTTCATCGCTTATTCCCATGCATGAGGCGCAAAAAGATAGCCTTTGTTACGCACAGTTTTAATGCGATAAGGTTCTGCGGCGTTATCGAGCAGTTTTTTTCTTAACCGCGAAATAGCCACGTCCACGCTACGATCCAGTCCGTCATAACTGACGCCGCGTAAATTTTTCAGCAATGCATCGCGGTCCATGATTTGCCCGGCATGGGTAGCTAATTCCCACAATAATTCGAAATCAGCTGTCGAGAGCGAGATTTCAGTGTTAGCCAGGGTGACTACGCGGTTGATGGGATCGATGGTCAACGTGCCGAAATGCAGGGCTTTGTAGGGAGTCAGAGACGTTTCCTGAAGACCTTTGGTCAGTGTGGCTTGCTCATTCTGACGCAAATGCAAACGTAAACGCGCTAGCAAAACAGCAGGGGGCGTCGTTTTGAGAATATAGTCGCAGGCACCCATTTCCAGTGCCAGGATGTGGTTCATATCGCTATCGAGAGAGGTTAGAAGAACAATCGGTCCAGACCACTTTGCGCGTAAATCACGACAAATGGTCATGCCGTCCTTGCCTGGTAGCATGATGTCGAGTAACACCAAATCCGGACTTTCTCGCAAAATGGTTTCTTCGGCCTGGTCGCCGCGCGGTTCTACGGTAACCTGCATATCATGTTTTGCCAGGTACGCGGCAATCAGTGAACCGACTTCCGCATCATCTTCCACAAATACGATAGTGTTCATAACATTCACGGTAGATATAAAAACGTCACAATACACCGCGCTGTTTTTACTTACTATCAATCGTTTCTAAACAAGTTTTCATCAGGTATTCTACTGATGACTTGTTATGGAAGTGTTAAGGTAAAAAGATGGGGCTGGTAATCAAAGCCGCGCTCGGTGCGCTGGTAGTGCTGTTGATTGGTGTTTTAGCAAAAACGAAAAATTATTATATCGCCGGGCTGATTCCACTTTTCCCGACCTTTGCGCTTATCGCGCATTATATTGTTGCCAGCGAACGCGGCATTGAAGCCTTACGCGCAACCATCATTTTTAGTATGTGGTCGATTATTCCCTATTTTGTTTACCTGGTGTCGCTGTGGTATTTCACCGGAATGATGCGCTTGCCCGCCGCTTTTGTTGGTTCTGTTGCGTGTTGGGGGATAAGCGCATGGGTGTTGATTATATGCTGGATAAAGCTGCATTAACGCAGATGACGACCGCCATCAAGTGGGAAACTGCGTCCGGTGACAAAGCAGCTGGTAAGTAAGTAATCGACCAGGTCGATCACTTCTTTCTCGCCAGGCGCGGTTTTCATCAGTGATTTATTCAGCGCCTGTTGTCGATATTCGGCATCATCATGTTCATTAAACAGGATCAGCGATGGCGCAATAGAATTCACTTTCACTTCCGGTGCCAGCTTGCGGGCAAACGAGCGGGTCATATTATCCAGTGCCGCTTTGCTTGCAGCATACGCAACATGTTTGTCGCTACCGCGCTCCACCACATAATCGGTAAAGTGAATGATATCGCTGGCGGCGTGTCCGTGCCCACGCAGTAATCTTTCCAGCGCATGGTTGAGCAGGTATGGGGTATTAACGTGGATCTGCATCATGCAAGCCAGTACGTCGGCCAGTGGTGTACCTGGTTTTTCCGCCATCCACGCACTGGCGTTATGCAAAATAGCACGCAGACCATGGGTGCTTTTTAGTACTTCATCGGCAAACGCCATCACACCGTCGTTGGTCGAAAAATCAGCCTGAATACACTGCGCACCTGCCTTAATCAGTCCATCAATGGCTGGATAGTGCGTCCGATAGCTGACAATCACCGGTTGCTTTTGATTAATGAAATGCCAGGCGAGGGCGAGGCCGATGCGACGACCTCCGCCAGTAATTAATATTGGCAAGGGCTGGGCTTTACCCATCGTTATCTCCTTTGCTATCCAACGATGGGATGAACGTTATCCCACCAGCATCCAGGTCGCCGGAACTGAGGCAATTAACAGCATGCCAATCAGCACCATTTCCTGACGGTTCAGTACATTATCATGTGTATGCGTTTTGCGCGCATACAGGAAAACCAGCAGCCCCGGCGCATACAGAACAACGGATAACAGCAAGTGCATTGGACCAGAGGCATACAATAACCATAAGCCATAAATGCAGGCACCGACACCTACCGCTTTATGCAGTGGACGGGTTGCGATTTTCAGCAAGAACGCGCCGACCAGGAAATAGGGCACCAGAATCATTTCTGAGGCGATGGTCAGCAACGTGTTGTAATCGGAACCGGTCAGCCAGATGAGTACCAGACAAATTTGCACGCAGATGTTGGTCAACCACAGCGAGGCGGATGGCGCAGCTTGTGCGTTCTGGCGCGCAAAAATGCGTGGGAATGCTTTATGAGTGGCAGCCAGGAACGGAACTTCTGCCGCCATGATGGTCCAGCTTAAGTACGCGCCGCAAACGGAAACGATCAAACCGGCAGCGATGATGATTTCGCCCCATGGTCCCATCATTTCCACCATCAGACCGGCCATTGACGGGTTACGAATTTCAGCCAGTTCAGGACGTGCCACCACGCCCAGCGAAAGCAGGGTTACCAGCAAGTAAACGCCCAGAGCGGAGAGAACCGCCAGCAGTGTCGCTTTGCCAACATCACGTTTATTACGCGCACGCGCAGAAACAACCACGGCACCTTCCACACCAATGAAAACCCACAGGGTGATCAGCATGGTGTTTTTCACCTGTTCCCACACGGGTACGCCAAGTGCAAGTCCGGTGAAGTCGAGCTTGAAGGTATCCAGTTTGAACATCATCATCGCCAGCACAACAAACAGACCCAGCGGCAACAATTTTGCCAGTGTCGCCACCAGGTTAATGCTGGCAGCGGTTTGCACCCCGCGCAGGATCAAAAAGTGAACAATCCACAATAAAGCCGATGCACCGACTATCGATTGCCAGGTATTACCATCGCCGAACAGGCGCAATTCCGGCGTGTCCGTAAAAAAGCTTAACGCGGAAAAAACGATCACCAGATAGGAGACGTTGGCGATGACTGCGCACAGCCAGTATCCCCATGCGGAACAAAAGCCGATTAGCTCGCCAAACCCTTCGCGGGCATAGGTAAAGATACCGCCGTCAAGTTCGGGACGAATGCGCGTGAGGATCAGCATGGCAAAGGCCAGCAATAAAATGCCAGCGCCAGTAATACCCCAGCCGATGAGCAGTGCTGCCGGGCTGGCAACTGCCGCCATATTTTGCGGCAGACTGAAAACACCCGCGCCCAGCATTGAGCTTAATACCAGCGCGGTGAGTGCGCTCAGTCCCAGTTTCTTTTCCATCGATATCCAGTGATTAAAACGTGATAAGAAGAATAAATATTAGGGCAAAACGCATAAAAATGGAGTTTGCCACTGAAGCGCGGGATTTTACGAAGAGATGTGTCTGCATGCAATGGTCGCGGGGAAATTTGTGACTAAAAATGCGAAAGGCGGCATCAAGCCGCCTTATAGGAGTAACTGAATAGTTATTTATACAGATCTGCGCTGACGGTCAGGTTATTACCACGTTCCTGCCACTGGCGGGTGATGTGGTAATACTTAGCACCTTTCTTCGCGGCACGTTTCGCAACCTGATAGGAGACTTCGGTCATGTTGCCGTAGTTGCCAGAGAATTTGATGCTGTCGAACGGGACCATCATCGCTGCTGTCGCTTTGTTCAGTTCTTCGACTTTAGTGCCGTCAGGAAGCGTGACAGTGTAACGTCCGCCTTTTGATGACTGGGTTTCAAAGAAACGACCGACTTCAGAACTTGGTGATGCGGTAGTCGCAACACCTGGGATCTCAACTTTCTTCGCGGCTTCGCCACCGGCAGCCAGAGCTGCACGTCCTGCTTCGGAATCTGCCGGGATCACATCCGGGCTCTGGACGATACGTTTCTTAGCATCTTTTTTATAGATGAATGCAGTAATACGCTGGTTGCCGCCCTGGTTGGCATCGATTTGACGAACAATGTAGAAAGAGTAGGCACCTTTCGCTTTTGCTGCTTTGGTGATGGCATCATTGACTTCTGGCTGGCTACGATAGAAGCCCTGGACGGTGACCGTGTCAAACGGTTCAATCAGAACAGCCTGATCTTTCGGCAGTTCGACAACACCGTTAATTACGCGATTACTTGTTTCTTCTGCTTTTTCAGCATCGGCTTTATAGAGGTCAGCGACCACACGCCAGTTACCGCTGTTACCAAAATCAGAAGTGTCGACAACATAAAAAGAGGCGGCACCTTCTTTATCTGCGCGACGAGAAACGGCTTTCACCGCTTCGCCAATAGCATTAAAACGACCGGTAACCACTACACGGTCAAAAGGTTTAACCGCTGCCGCTTGCTCCGGTGTCAGTTCTGTTGCTGCGTTAACGGAGAATGCCGTAGCAGAAAGCAGTGCCGACGCCAGGAGGGTGTTCTTAAGCTTCATAAAAATAATCCTTCGCCTTGCGCAAACCAGGTACTGGTATTGTTATTAACGAGAAACGTGGCTGATTATTGCATTTAAACGGTGTAACTGTCTGCGTCATTTTTCATATCACATTCCTTAAGCCAATTTTAATCCTGCTCAAATGACCGTCTATGCTTAAAAAACAGCCGTATCAGCATCATTACTACTGAAGCAACTGAATTGTATAAGTTAATTTAATGTTAAGTAGTGATTCGTGCCGGGGCGATGTCTCGTTTTACCCGACCGTCGAAGACAATTATCAGTCTTTATCCGGCGTTCTAAGGTGTTTATCCCACTATCACGGCTGAATCGTTAATATTTTGCGAGTTCACGCCGAAATACTGATTTTTGGCGCTAGATCACAGGCATAATTTTCAGTACGTTATAGGGCGTTTGTTACTAATTTATTTTAACGGAGTAACATTTAGCTCGTACATGAGCGGCTTGTGTGGCTCCTGACACAGGCAAACCATCATCAATAAAACCGATGGAAGGGAATATCATGCGAATTGGCATACCAAGAGAACGGTTAACCAATGAAACCCGTGTTGCAGCAACGCCAAAAACAGTGGAACAGCTGCTGAAACTGGGTTTTACCGTCGCGGTAGAGAGCGGCGCGGGTCAACTGGCAAGTTTTGACGATAAAGCGTTTGTGCAAGCGGGCGCTGAAATTGTAGAAGGGAATAGCGTCTGGCAGTCAGAGATCATTCTGAAGGTCAATGCGCCGTTAGATGATGAAATTGCGTTACTGAATCCTGGGACAACGCTGGTGAGTTTTATCTGGCCTGCGCAGAATCCGGAATTAATGCAAAAACTTGCGGAACGTAACGTGACCGTGATGGCGATGGATTCTGTGCCGCGTATCTCACGCGCACAATCGCTGGACGCACTAAGCTCGATGGCGAACATCGCCGGTTATCGCGCCATTGTTGAAGCGGCACATGAATTTGGGCGCTTCTTTACCGGGCAAATTACTGCGGCCGGGAAAGTGCCACCGGCAAAAGTGATGGTGATTGGTGCGGGTGTTGCAGGTCTGGCCGCCATTGGCGCAGCAAACAGTCTCGGCGCGATTGTGCGTGCATTCGACACCCGCCCGGAAGTGAAAGAACAAGTTCAAAGTATGGGCGCGGAATTCCTCGAGCTGGATTTTAAAGAGGAAGCGGGCAGCGGCGATGGCTATGCCAAAGTGATGTCGGACGCGTTCATCAAAGCGGAAATGGAACTCTTTGCCGCCCAGGCAAAAGAGGTCGATATCATTGTCACCACCGCGCTTATTCCAGGCAAACCAGCGCCGAAGCTAATTACCCGTGAAATGGTTGACTCCATGAAGGCGGGCAGTGTGATTGTCGACCTGGCAGCCCAAAACGGTGGCAACTGTGAATACACCGTGCCGGGTGAAATCTTCACTACGGAAAATGGTGTCAAAGTGATTGGTTATACCGATCTTCCGGGCCGTCTGCCGACGCAATCCTCACAGCTTTACGGTACTAACCTCGTTAATCTGCTGAAACTGTTGTGCAAAGAGAAAGACGGCAATATCACTGTTGATTTTGATGATGTGGTGATTCGCGGCGTGACCGTGATCCGTGCGGGCGAAATTACCTGGCCGGCACCGCCGATTCAGGTATCAGCTCAGCCGCAGGCGGCACAAAAAGCGGCACCGGAAGTGAAAACTGAGGAAAAATGTGCCTGCTCACCGTGGCGTAAATACGCATTGATGGCGCTGGCAATCATCCTTTTCGGTTGGCTGGCAAGCGTTGCGCCGAAAGAGTTTCTTGGGCACTTCACCGTTTTCGCGCTGGCCTGCGTTGTCGGTTATTACGTGGTGTGGAATGTATCGCATGCGCTGCATACACCGTTGATGTCGGTCACCAACGCGATTTCAGGGATTATTGTTGTCGGAGCACTGTTGCAGATTGGCCAGGGCGGCTGGGTTAGCTTCCTTAGTTTTATCGCGGTGCTTATAGCCAGCATTAATATTTTCGGTGGCTTCACCGTGACTCAGCGCATGCTGAAAATGTTCCGCAAAAATTAAGGGGTAACATATGTCTGGAGGATTAGTTACAGCTGCATACATTGTTGCCGCGATCCTGTTTATCTTCAGTCTGGCCGGTCTTTCGAAACATGAAACGTCTCGCCAGGGTAACAACTTCGGTATCGCCGGGATGGCGATTGCGTTAATCGCAACCATTTTTGGACCGGATACGGGTAATGTTGGCTGGATCTTGCTGGCGATGGTCATTGGTGGGGCAATTGGTATCCGTCTGGCGAAGAAAGTTGAAATGACCGAAATGCCAGAACTGGTGGCGATCCTGCATAGCTTCGTGGGTCTGGCGGCAGTGCTGGTTGGCTTTAACAGTTATCTGCATCATGACGCGGGAATGGCACCGATTCTGGTCAATATTCACCTGACGGAAGTGTTCCTCGGTATCTTCATCGGGGCGGTAACGTTCACGGGTTCGGTGGTGGCGTTCGGCAAACTGTGTGGCAAGATTTCGTCTAAACCGTTGATGCTGCCAAACCGTCACAAAATGAACCTGGCGGCTCTGGTCGTTTCCTTCCTGCTGCTGATTGTATTTGTTCGCACGGATAGCGTCGGCCTGCAAGTGCTGGCATTGCTGATAATGACCGCCATTGCGCTGGTATTCGGCTGGCATTTAGTCGCCTCCATCGGTGGTGCAGATATGCCAGTGGTGGTGTCGATGCTGAACTCGTACTCCGGCTGGGCGGCTGCGGCTGCGGGCTTTATGCTCAGCAACGACCTGCTGATTGTGACCGGTGCGCTGGTCGGTTCTTCGGGCGCTATCCTTTCTTACATTATGTGTAAGGCGATGAACCGTTCCTTTATCAGCGTTATTGCGGGTGGTTTCGGCACCGACGGCTCTTCTACTGGCGATGATCAGGAAGTGGGCGAGCACCGCGAAATCACCGCAGAAGAGACAGCGGAACTGCTGAAAAACTCCCATTCAGTGATCATTACTCCGGGGTACGGCATGGCAGTCGCGCAGGCGCAATATCCTGTCGCTGAAATTACCGAGAAACTGCGCGCTCGTGGTATCAACGTGCGTTTCGGTATCCACCCGGTTGCGGGGCGTTTGCCTGGACATATGAACGTATTGCTGGCTGAAGCAAAAGTACCGTATGACATCGTGCTGGAAATGGACGAGATCAACGATGACTTTGCTGATACCGATACCGTACTGGTGATTGGTGCTAACGATACGGTTAACCCGGCGGCGCAGGATGATCCGAAGAGTCCTATTGCTGGTATGCCTGTGCTGGAAGTGTGGAAAGCGCAGAACGTGATTGTCTTTAAACGTTCGATGAACACTGGCTATGCTGGTGTGCAAAACCCGCTGTTCTTCAAGGAAAACACCCACATGCTGTTTGGTGACGCCAAAGCCAGCGTGGATGCAATCCTGAAAGCTCTGTAACCCTGACGGCCTCTGCGGAGGCCGTCACTCTTTATTGAGATCGCTTAACAGAACGGCGATGCTTTGACCTCCCGCTGTTTGTTCAAGCGCAATTTTGACAATAATTGTTAACGGCACGGAAAGCAGCATACCCACCGGTCCTAACAACCATCCCCAAAAAATCAACGACAAAAATACCACCAATGTGGAAAGCCCCAGCCCACGTCCCATGATGCGCGGTTCCAGAATATTGCCGAAGACCAGATTAATCAGCAGATATCCCGCCAGCACCAGCAACGCTTCGTAGAAGCCATTAAACACCAGTACCTGAGCGATAGGGGGGATTGCCGCGAGAACTGAACCAATATTAGGGATGTAATTAAGCGCAAAGGCCAGCAATCCCCAGACAAAAGCGAAGCGAACATCGAGTGCGGCGAGCATCGCCCAGGCGACTAGGCCGGTGATGATGCTGATGGCTGTTTTCAGCACCAGATAATGAGAAACACTGTCAATTGCACGTTGAATCGCCGCCATCCCTTCAACCGGACGCGCCATCATTTGCTGAAATTTTCCGGGCAATTGTGGCACTTCGAGCAGCATAAACAGCACCGTCAGCAGCAATAAAAATATTGATGACATGGCATTAGATAACTGCGTCAATAAGTTGGTGAGCAACGTCATCGCCGCGTTCGGATCAATGTAATGCGCCAGCTGGTCAACTGAGACGTCAATCCCTACGCGTTGCAACAACGGCTCAAGAGCTTGCAGCGGCGTCATAATAGAGTTGCGATATTGCGGTAACGTCCGCGTCAACTCGTTGAGCGCGGAACCCAGATAAGCTAATAGCAACACCATCGCCATCACGATGATGGTCATCAAAATCGACACCGCCAGTACACGCGGCACTCGCCAGCGGACCATGTGTTGCACCAGCGGGTTAAGAATAACAGCAATAAATAATGCGAGAATAAACGGCACGATGATCTCGGCGGCAAAACGGATACCGCAGAGAATAATGACCAGCATTCCCAACATAATGACGATTTTTAGGCCATTGAGCGTGATGATCGGCTTTGCCATGCTTGTCCCCGTTTTTTCTTCCTTTGCTAATAATAATGTCTTTTTCGCTCCGTCATCATAACGAAAATCAAACCGCTCAGGTAAAGAAGTGAAAATATTTTGAGTTAATTCTTAAGCTATGATACAAATCAGGCGTGTTCAACTACCGAGGACAATTATCATCCGCGATGACGAGAAGCAACACTGCGGATAATTGTAATATTATGGACAATTTGTTCAGGACGTTATTTTCAACATTTACCCATCTTCGTACCTCATCCACTATCTTGCTCGTAGGTGAGCAGCACTGGCGCAACGCGCTTTAGTCCTTTCTTCTGCCTAAGCTTGCCCTATGCGCGGGGCTTGACCACTTTACTTTGGTTTCGCTGAATTAAGCGAAAATTAAAATAATTCTCTTGCAGGAGAAGGACAATGTATATTTATTGGATTTTATTAGGCCTGGCTATTGCTACAGAAATTACCGGTACGCTGTCAATGAAATGGGCGAGCGTCAGTGAGGGAAATGGCGGCTTTATTTTAATGCTGGTGATGATTTCTCTGTCGTATATATTTCTCTCTTTCGCCGTTAAAAAGATCGCCTTAGGCGTAGCTTATGCGCTGTGGGAAGGTATCGGTATTTTATTTATTACCTTGTTTAGCGTTTTGTTATTCGACGAAAGTTTATCGCTGATGAAAATTGCCGGGTTAACCACCCTGGTCGCCGGGATTGTGTTGATCAAATCAGGTACCCGTAAAGCGCGTAAACCTGAACTGGAGGTGAACCATGGCGCAGTTTGAATGGGTTCACGCTGCCTGGCTGGCATTGGCAATCGTGCTGGAAATCGTTGCTAACGTCTTTTTGAAATTTTCTGACGGCTTTCGTCGCAAAATATTTGGCTTGCTCTCCCTAGCGGCGGTGCTGGCTGCCTTTAGTGCGCTTTCTCAGGCCGTAAAAGGGATCGACTTGTCTGTCGCTTATGCATTGTGGGGCGGGTTTGGTATTGCCGCCACGTTAGCCGCAGGTTGGATCTTGTTTGGTCAACGGTTAAATCGTAAAGGCTGGATTGGCCTGGTCTTGCTGTTGGCTGGAATGATCATGGTGAAACTTGCCTGATGAACACGCTGCCCGCACTGTCGGGCAGCGTTTGAACATTATTTTTGCGACAGTTGATCCAGCTTGTCGCGAAAACCGGTAACAGAAATGGCCCGGTTATCGGCGCGCCAGCGATCTTTCGCGGCAGGAGCCGAACTTTGCACCCCAATTAATTGCCAGCCGTCATCGGTATGCAACATCAGAGGCGAACCGCTGTCACCCGGCAAGGTATCGCACTGATGTGACATCACCGACGTTTGCGCCCAGCCAGTCACTTCACAGTTTTGATGACTGTATAACGTATCGAGATGATCTTCAGGATATCCCGCCTGAGTCACTTTACGACCAGCCGATTTTAATGCGGCAGTAAGCGCGGCTTTATCTCCCTCAAATAACGGCAACGGTGTAATGCCAGAAGGGGGATTACGCAGCACAATCAAGCCGAAGTCCCATGGTGCAGCTGCGGGAGGAACAATCCAACCATCCCCATCTGCTTTTAACCGCTTTCCCAGTGTCGGATCAACGCGGCCTTCTATGTCGTGGATGTCATAGCGCCAAAGACCTTTATTTGACACAAAACGCAGCGCTACCGCCTTATCCGCTTTACCCTTAGGCGGCGTCAATAAACAGTGTCCTGCCGTTAATGCCAGATTGGGTGCAATCAGCGTCGCCGTACATAAATTGCCGCTGGCCGTTTCCAGTTGCCCAACCGCATCCCACGGTGATTGGGTCGTGTCATTCACTGGCACACGATCATCATGACCAAAAAACAGGGTGCTGACCTCATCGTTTGCCGATTTGGCAACGTCTGGTTTATCTGCAAACACAAAAGCAGACGTCAAACTAATTGCACCCAACACTACAGCAATGGTTGTACGCATATCACACTCTGGTGGGTAATTATGATTATTAAAAGCAAACCCTCATAAATACTATAGACGGGACGGGATGAAAGTGGGAGTAAAATCAGATAACTACAGTCAGGAAAGATAAAAACGGGCGGCAATCAGTGCGCATAAAATAAGGATGATAAGAATGAACTCAAAGCGATAACGGCCCACCATACTACCCTCCGCTAAAGGCGGTGCTAAACGTTACCCGCTTAGCACCGTAATTTTCAGGCGCGAGGGGGCGCGCCAGCATTACTGTTGAAAACTTACGCTGCGGGTTGTGCAGCAGGTTTTGCCGGTTGCTGATGGCTGTGTTTCCCGGCGTGTTTCTTCGCTGCCTGCGCTTTTTGTTCAGGGGCTTTCTGTTCAGCTTTCGTATTTTTATGATGCTTTTTAGCCGCCTGCGCTTTCTGGGCAGGTGCTGCTTTATGCTGTTTTTTATGATGTGTAGTTTTCGCCGGCGCTGCTTTGGTGGTCGTCGCAGTCGGAGCAGGTGTGGTCGCAGTCTCTGCAGCAAAGGCGGCAGAAGACAGACCCATAGCAGCGGCAACAACCAGACCTAATACTTTTTTCATTGTCATACCCTCAATTTGTTTTTTCATTTAACCCCACTGCGGGGCCGTTGAAATAACTATATCCCTGGGAATGGCAGACTTCCGTGAGTGGTTGGTTTCAGCGTGTAACGATATGTACAAACGCTGAATAAATTACAGCATTGATAATAACGTATTGTGACTTAAGGGAAATTTAGCTACCAATAATAGTAGTCTTGATCGGGTTAACTATTTTACTACTTACAAAGCGGTAGAATAACTGCGCATCAGTAATAAATGACACACAGCAAAATGAATCCGTTTATTTGGGTACTTATAATCCTGATGACGCTAGACGCGCTGCGGGAATTGGCTGGCGCTTCGTCTATTTTAGGATGGCTATTAACGTTGGTTTGAGCAAGCAATAAGTCCGGACGTGTAGTTACCGCAGTCCGGGCTTATTTTTCAGGCGTGCAGACGACGATGCAAACGCGTCCCGACCAGCAGAGCAATGACCAGCATCAGAGCAATAAATGCGCCGACGCCGTTCCAGCCATAGTTATGCCAGAAAACACCACCCAGCGTCCCGGCAATACTCGACCCCAGATAGTAACTGAACAGATACAGCGAGGAGGCCTGGCCTTTAGCGCGTTTTGCGCGGGGGCCAATCCAGCTGCTGGCAACTGAGTGGGCTGCGAAGAATCCTGCTGAGAAGAGTAACATTCCGGCAAAGATCAGCCACAGCGAGCTGAATAAGGTCATCAGTAAACCAAACAGCATAACCCCCGTCGAAAACAACATCACCGGACCGCGCCCGTAGCGGGTGGTCATGGTTCCGGCTTTAGGTGAGCTCCATGTACCGGTCAAATAAGCCAGCGATAATAAGCCAACCACGGCCTGACTGACATGCCAGGGGGAAAGCATCAACCGATAGCCGATGTAATTAAACAGCGTGACGAACGACCCCATCAGCAAAAAGCCTTCTGCGAACAATAACGGTAATCCCCGGTCACGCCAGTGCAGACGAAAGTTGATAAATAACGTCTTAGGGCGCAGCGAAGTCGGGCGAAAATGGCGTGATTCCGGAAGGATTTTCCAGAACATCAACGCCGAGGCCAGCGCGAAACAACCGATTGCCGCCAGAGCAATTCGCCAGTTGAAAAAGTCCGTGAAGACACCACTAATTAAGCGTCCGCTCATGCCGCCAATTGAGTTGCCGCTGATATACAACCCCATCGAAAAGGCCACGAAACTGGGGTGGATTTCCTCGCTAAGATAAGTCATGCCAACAGCTGCCACGCCACTTAACGAAAGCCCAATCAAGGCGCGCATAATCAAAATGCCGTGCCAGCTGGTCATCATTGTCGAAAGTAACGTACAAATGGAGGCCAACAGTAGCGCCGTGGCCATCACTGGTTTGCGACCAATGGCATCGGATAGGGGGCCAGTAAACAGCAAACCAATAGCCAACATCGCCGTGGAAATGGACAGTGAAATACTACTGTTCGCGGGCGTTAAGCCAAACTCCTGCGAAAGCACCGGAAGGATAGGCTGCACACAATAGAGAAGTGCAAATGTTGCCAGTCCGGCAGAGAACAGCGCCAGGGTGACGCGCATAAATTGCGGCGTACCGCGTTTAATAAATTGATTTGGCTGAGAAATGCTTTGCTTGTCAGTGTCGCTTGCCGGAGCGCCATCAACAGTTGTAGTACGGCTCACTTGAAATCCTTGCTAAATATGCCTGTGGATCAGGCTTATACATAGGTTAGGAAAATCGAATTGTTCTGTCTAATATATTAATAATCTCAAATAAGATGTTTTAAATATGAATATTGAACTTCGTCATCTGCGTTACTTTGTTGCTGTTGCGGAAGAGCTGCATTTCGGGCGCGCCGCTGCCCGCCTGAATATTTCGCAACCACCGCTAAGTCAGCAGATTCAGGCACTGGAGCAACAAATTGGTGCCCGACTGCTGGCACGAACTAATCGCAGTGTATTGCTGACGGCAGCAGGAAAACAGTTTCTTGCAGATAGTCGGCAAATCCTGTCTATGGTAGATGACGCTGCCGCTCGCGCCGAAAGACTGCATCAGGGGGAAGCGGGGGAGTTGCGCATTGGTTTTACTTCGTCCGCTCCTTTTATTCGGGCGGTGTCCGATACGTTATCGCTGTTTCGCCGTGATTATCCCGATGTCCATTTACAAACCCGCGAAATGAACACTCGTGAGCAAATCGCTCCGCTCATTGAAGGAACGCTGGATATGGGATTGCTGCGTAACACAGCGTTACCGGAGACGCTTGAACACGCAGTCATCGTCCATGAACCGCTTATGGCGATGATCCCGCACGATCATCCCTTGGCAAATAACCCGAATGTAACGCTGGCTGAACTGGCGAAAGAACCCTTCGTCTTTTTTGATCCGCACGTCGGGACAGGGCTGTATGACGATATTCTCGGGCTGATGCGACGTTACCATTTGACGCCCGTCATCACTCAGGAGGTGGGCGAGGCAATGACCATCATCGGTCTGGTTTCCGCCGGTCTGGGTGTTTCAATTTTGCCTGCTTCATTTAAACGTGTTCAGCTCAACGAAATGCGCTGGGTGCCGATTGCTGAAGAGGATGCGGTTTCTGAAATGTGGTTGGTCTGGCCGAAACATCATGAACAAAGTCCAGCTGCGCGAAACTTTCGTATTCATCTGCTGAATGCTCTCAGGTGAGGGAAATTTCAGCGAAAAAGCCCGAAAAATGTGCTGTTAATCACATGCCTAAGTAAAAATTTGACGACACGTATTGAAGTGCTTCACCATAGCCTACAGATTATTTCGGAGCGCGAAAATATAGGGAGTATGCGGTGGTTGCTGAAAACCAGCCTGGGCACATTGATCAAATAAAGCAGACCAACGCGGGCGCGGTTTATCGCCTAATTGATCAGCTTGGTCCAGTCTCGCGTATCGATCTTTCCCGTCTGGCGCAGCTGGCTCCTGCCAGTATCACTAAAATTGTCCGTGAGATGCTCGAAGCACACCTGGTGCAAGAGCTGGAAATCAAAGAAGCGGGGAACCGTGGCCGTCCGGCGGTGGGGCTGGTGGTTGAAACTGAAGCCTGGCACTATCTTTCTCTGCGCATTAGTCGCGGGGAGATTTTCCTTGCTCTGCGCGATCTGAGCAGCAAACTGGTGGTGGAAGAGTCGCAGGAACTGGCGTTAAAAGATGACTCGCCATTGCTGGATCGTATCATTTCCCATATCGATCAGTTTTTTATTCGCCACCAGAAAAAACTTGAGCGTCTAACTTCGATTGCCATAACCTTGCCGGGAATTATTGATACGGAAAATGGTATTGTACATCGCATGCCGTTCTACGAGGATGTAAAAGAGATGCCGCTCGGCGAGGCGCTGGAGCAGCATACCGGCGTACCGGTTTATATTCAGCATGATATCAGCGCATGGACGATGGCAGAGGCCTTGTTTGGTGCCTCACGCGGGGCGCGCGATGTGATTCAGGTGGTTATCGATCACAACGTGGGGGCGGGCGTCATTACCGATGGTCATCTGCTACACGCAGGCAGCAGTAGTCTCGTGGAAATAGGCCACACACAGGTCGACCCGTATGGGAAACGCTGTTATTGCGGGAATCACGGCTGCCTCGAAACCATCGCCAGTGTGGACAGTATTCTTGAGCTGGCACAGCTGCGTCTTAATCAATCCATGAGCTCGATGTTACATGGACAACCGTTAACCGTGGACTCATTGTGTCAGGCGGCATTGCGCGGCGATCTGCTGGCAAAAGACATCATTACCGGGGTGGGCGCGCATGTAGGGCGCATTCTTGCCATCATGGTGAATTTATTTAACCCACAAAAAATACTGATTGGCTCACCGTTAAGTAAAGCGGCAGATATCCTCTTCCCGGTCATCTCAGACAGCATCCGTCAGCAGGCCCTTCCTGCGTATAGTCAGCACATCAGCGTTGAGAGTACTCAGTTTTCTAACCAGGGCACGATGGCAGGGGCTGCACTGGTAAAAGACGCGATGTATAACGGTTCTTTGTTGATTCGTCTGTTGCAGGGTTAACATTTTTTAACTGTTCTACCAAAATTTGCGCTATCTCAATTTGGGCCAGGAAAGCATAACTTAGACTTTCAAGGTTAATTATTTTCCTGGTTTATATTTGTGAAGCATAACGGTGGAGTTAGTGATGCTGAAGCGTTTCTTTATTACCGGTACAGACACTTCTGTAGGGAAAACGGTGGTTTCCCGCGCATTGCTACAAGCGTTAGCCTCCCAGGGAAAAACGGTTGCGGGATATAAACCCGTAGCGAAGGGGAGCAAAGAGACACCCGAAGGGCTGCGTAATAAAGATGCCCTGGTGTTGCAGAGTGTTTCAACCATCGAACTGCCTTATGAAGCAGTTAATCCTATCGCGTTAAGCGAAGAAGAAAGTAGCGTGGCGCACAGTTGCCCAATCAATTACACCCTCATTTCAAACGGCCTGGCAAACCTGACCGAAAAAGTCGATCATGTCGTGGTAGAAGGGACTGGCGGCTGGCGCAGTCTGATGAATGATTTGCGTCCACTCTCTGAATGGGTAGTGCAGGAACAACTGCCGGTGTTGATGGTTGTCGGTATTCAGGAAGGTTGCATTAACCATGCACTGCTAACAGCTCAGGCGATCGCCAACGACGGGCTGCCGCTCATTGGCTGGGTGGCTAACCGAATCAACCCAGGACTGGCGCATTATGCGGAAATCATTGATGTGCTGGGTAAAAAACTTCCGGCACCGCTCATTGGTGAACTGCCTTATCTGCCGCGCGCCGAACAGCGTGAACTGGGGCAATACATCCGCTTAGCTATGCTGCGCAGTGTGCTGGCGGTAGATAGAGTCACGGTGTAACGTCCGCGAAATTACCGACGCAATTACGCAGGCAATCAATAAACCGGGGAGTAGCTGATACTCCCCGGTCATTTCACATATCATCAACGTCGACATAATCGGCGCGTGCGTGGTCGCCGCCAACAGTGTCGCCATCCCGGTCAATCCGAGTAAAAGTGTAATTTCTTCGCCATCAGGGAACCATAATCCCAGGCTACGACCATACAACATGCCAATGGCAAGACCGATAAATAGCGTCGGTGTAAAGACCCCACCGGGTGCGCCGGAACCGCTACTCGCCAGCACGGCACACAGTTTACAAAGGAAGATCCCGGCAATGATCATTAACAGTGGTGGGGCGGTTAAAAAGGATTGTACGGTGCTATAGCCGTTGCCCCACACTGCAGGTGTGAACAGGGAAAGCAGACCCACGATCAACCCGCCTAGTGCCAGTTGCCAGGGCGGCGCAAGTTTGAGACTCACAAATCCACGATGACAGGCGTTCATTAACGTTAACAACAGTGGTCCGCACAGACCTGCCAGCACACCTGTACTGATAATCAGCGCATAGTCACGAGCCTGAACCGTCACTGAGAGTTGTACGTTGTAGAGTAACGCGTCGCTATGATTAATCAGATTGCTAACCAGCAATGCCACGACGGCGGAAATAATCACCGGGCCGAGAGAGGCCAACATCATAGTGCCAAACAGCACTTCGGCTATAAATAAACTGCCAGCAAGCGGGGCACGATAGGCCGCAGCCATTCCCGCCGCGGCCCCACAGGCGATCCATAATTTCCACTCCTGGCGTGGCGTAAAACGTTGGGCAAAACAGGAGGCGGCAAGGGCAGCTAAAAGAATCATCGCACCTTCGCGACCAATTGCACTGCCGCTGGTTACTACCAGCAGCGAGGCAAGCGATTTAACCAGGCTTGCTGCGTAATCGAACTGTCCATCGGTTTGCAACGCTTCCATGTAATCGGTCGGCGCATGAGGGCGTTGTTGGGTAAATTTCTGCCAGCCCATCAGCAACAAACCCGCCGCCAGTCCGCCGAGCGCCGGAGTTAGCAACCGTCGCCAGGGGGAAAGGTTTGTCGCTGCATTGACCAGACTGCCGGAGTCATTATTGAGGAACAACCACTCCAGTAGCAGCATCGCATGACGAAACCCGGCAACGGCAAAGGCCGCGAGAATACCGACGACTGTTGCGATAAGCAGACGGCGGAACATAGTGCGCAGATCCGGATAGATGTGTAGATGATGCATGAGCAGAAATGGGCAATGAAACACGGGCGACTATTTTGCGACAAAAGAGGCCAGCCGCAAAAGCAGTGCGTGCTTTAAGAGATAAAAAAACGTGACACTGTAACCTATTATTGCCGGATTGCGCGTAATCGTCACCATCCGGCAATATTACGGTGATCCTATCGAAACAGCGGTTTAACCGCGACAGGAATCAACAGTTGTGATTGCCATTGCGCCAGCGTTAAGCGAGCCAGTTCACCCAGTGCACGGTAGAAAGGGTGTTCTGCTTTTTCGATAAAAACATCAAGAAAACGTGTTGACCACGGAAAAAGGTGCCATGCCAGCAATTCTCCGCATTCTGTCTGGCGACCATTCTCCGCCAACCACGCAGCCATCAACAGCAGTGAACCAAAATGATCTTCCGGTTCGTTTTGCTTCATTTCAAACTGAATGCCTTTCTCGCGCATCCACTGACGAAGTGCCAATGTTGAATCGCCAAACAGCACAGATTCGCGATCCAGCCAGACCGACCCCCACGGCGGAGACGGCAGTGCCCACGGGCCGACAAACAAACGCTGCCAGGCCTGGGCGTGAGTCTCTTCACACTGTGTCTGAAAAGCCGTCACCAGCGGCGCTAATGACGCTTCTGGTAGAGGCCACTGAGTTTCCCAGCCGTCACTGGTGAGTACCGCAACCAGAGGTGCGGCTTCCGCACTCTCTGGAGCGTAATAAAACAGCGCGCCCAACACGCGCGCCGCGACAGAAAAATTATCTTGCTGTGAAAAATGGGTCATTCCTAACATCCTGAAATGTGCGGGTTGCCCCGCACCAATTTGTTAACCTGCAATAGCCATTCCTACCGTCATGTGCAGGCCATAAAAGAGCACACGCCCGATCATCTCACAGCCAAGAATGAGGATTAACCCCAGAATAAGTCCGGCAACGTGAGGTTCACGGCGACGAATGAGCGGACAAACCCAGCATCCTAGACCTGCGCATAACAATACCACACGCCAGACCTGTAAGGAGGCGTAATCTGGTACCAGTGCGCTGGCTTGTTGCACGGATGAGTGAATAGACGCCAGAGACAAACCTTGCAGCACAATCACCCCGGCACAAGCGATCAGCGCCAGAACGCTAATGATGGCAAATGGTGTGGTATTAAATGTAACGCGGGCTGCCCGCAGAATTGCGGCAGCAAGTATTGGACCGCTCAACAATACCGTCAGGAAGAAAGCCAGCGTAGTGTAACCGTTATGCCAGGTTGGCACAGTGTCGATTTGATACACGCAGGTCATCATCCAGACGAAAATGACGCCGAGCGCCATGCTGACAAGTAACCAGAGTTTCCCCAACGCTTGCGGCATTTTACCGATGACCGCCACCAGCCACCATAGTCCGCCAACGGCAAAAAATATGGAACCGGCAGCAATCTCGTTACTCAGACCAGAAGCTCCGATTCGATTCAGCGAGTTAAACGCCCGCAGTGGCGATCCCAGGTGCATGACAGAGGCAATAAACCCGATGCCCATCAACAGCCAGAGGAAAAACATGCCACGGACAATACGCTGACGGTCTGCGTCATTTTTGGCGGCGAACCAGCCAATTCCGCTAACAATCAGCGCGCCTACTACGCATTGACCCAATACGGTAAAGATAACCAGTGGCCACTCATGCCATCCATTTCCCATTTTACACTTCCTCCGGATTAGCCAGATAACCAGTGGTATCGCCGGTCGGGCGGCTGTTGGCGTTAGGTTTGATAACGATATTGGGTTTTGTGAAATGCGCGCGCGGCAGTGGCGCGACGGCAGCCAGAGTGCCGTGCTTCTGGCGCAGCTCTTCAATTGGACCGAACTCAAGTGCACGCAGCGGGCACGATTCGACACATATGGGTTGTTTCCCCTCGGCGACGCGCAAATAACAACCATCGCACTTCGTCATGTGCCCTTTTTCAGCATTGTACTGTGGCGCGCCGTACGGACAAGCCATGTGGCAGTAGCGGCAGCCGATACAAACATCTTCATCAACCACCACAAAGCCATCTTCACGCTTATGCATTGCGCCGCTGGGGCAGACTTTTGTACATGCGGGGTCATCGCAATGGTTACAGGAGATGGAGAGATAATAAGCGAACACGTTCTGGTGCCAGACGCCATTATCTTCCTGCCAGTCGCCGCCAGCGTATTCATAAATACGGCGGAAACTGACTTCCGGGCCAAGATCTTTAAAATCTTTGCACGCCAGTTCGCAGGTTTTACAGCCAGTACAGCGGCTGGAATCGATAAAAAATCCATATTGTGTGGTCATGGGCTACTCCTTAAACCTTTTCGATCTGGACAAGATTGCTGTGCGACGGGTTTCCCTTTGCCAGCGGTGAAGGGCGGTGAGAGGTCAGAATATTGATACTGCCGCCGTGATCGACCCGGTCACCAAACATATCCGCTTTAAGCCACGCACCTTGCCCGATGGCGGTAACGCCAGGCAGAATACGCGGAGTCACTTTTGCGGCAATCAGCATTTCTCCATTATTGTTAAATACCCGCACGGTATCGCCATGACGGATACCGCGTGCCTGAGCATCAATGGGGTTGATCCACACCTCTTGTGGGCAGGCCTGCTGTAACACATCAATATTGCCGTAGCTGGAGTGGGTACGCGCTTTGTAATGGAAGCCCGTTAACTGCAGTGGATAGGTTTTCCGCAGGGGATCGTCCCAGCCATCAAAACCTGGGGTATACGCAGGAAGGGGATGAATAATTTCATCTTTTTTCAATTCCCAGGTATCTGCAATCTTCGCCAGTCGTTCAGAATAAATTTCGATTTTCCCCGAAGGTGTTTTCAACGGGTTTGCCTGTGGATCTTCACGGAATGCGCGGAAAGCGACGTAGTGTTCTTCCGGGCATTTTTTCTTAAAGATCCCGGTCGTTTTCATCTCCTCGTAGTCGGGCATCTCAGGGTTACGTTCCTTCGTTTTCGCATGGAGATATTTGACCCATTCATGCTGACTGCGACCTTCAGTAAAGGTTTGATAAACGTCTGGTCCTAAGCGTTTGGCGACTTCACTCAGCATCCAGTAGATGGGTTTGCGTTCAAATTTTGCTGAGGTTGCGGGTTGGGCGAGGATCACATAGCCCATATTCCCTGCAGATTCATGAGAGATAAGGTCTTCTTGCTCTGTTGGCATCAGGTCGGGCAACAGGATATCGCAATACTTAGCCGAGGCCGTCATGAAGTGGTCAATGCCAACAATCATCTCGCACTTGCTGTCATCCTGAAGCACCTCATGGGTGTGATTGATGTCGCCATGTTGATTGATCAATGTGTTACTGGCGTAGCACCATAAAAACTTGATGGGGACATCCAGTTTTTCTTTTCCACGAACACCATCACGGGTCGCGGTCATTTCCGTACCATGGTCGATGGCATCTGTCCATGTAAAGACGGAAATCTGCGTTTTAACAGGATTCTCAAGCATCGGGAACCATTCTACCCCCAGATCCCAGCTACCTTCGCGTACACCTGAGTTGCCGCCGTTTATGCCGACGTTACCGGTGAGAACGGAAAGCATGGCAATAGCGCGGGACGTTTGCTCACCGTTGGAATGTCGTTGTGGCCCCCAACCCTGACAAATATAAGCAGGTTTTGCTGAACCGATCTCTCGCGCCAACTGGATAATTTTTTCTGCCGGGATGCTGGTGATTTTTGCTGCCCATTCCGGCGTTTTAGCTATGCCGTCAGGCCCTTCGCCCAGAATATAGGCTTTATAATGCGCGTTACGTGGTGCGTTGGCGGGCAGCGTTTTTTCATCGTAACCAACACAATATTTGTCGAGAAATGGCTGATCGACCATGTTTTCAGTAATCAGTACCCAGGCAATCGCACAGGCCAGTGCGCCATCGGTGCCAGGGCGAATGGGCAGCCATTCATCTTCACGCCCGGCAGCAGTGTCGTTATAACGTGGATCGATGACGATCATGCGTGCGTTTGAACGTTCGCGGGCTTGCTCGACGTAGTAAGTGACACCACCGCCGCTCATCCGCGTTTCTGCCGGGTTATTTCCGAACATAACGACCAGTTTCGTATTGGCGATATCATCCGGGCTGTTGCCATCATTGGCACCGAACATATAACTCATTGCGGCACTGATCTGTGCGGTACTGTAGCTGCCATAGCGACTGAGAAAACCACCGCAAGAGTTCATCAGACGGTACGGGACGTTTGAGTTGGTGATGTTTCCGCCATCTACGCCTGTTCCGTACAGGACATGTACAGCCTCATTGCCGTAATCTTTCAGGATCCGCCGAAGATTATCACTGATGGTATCCAGGGCTTCGTCCCAACTTATCCGTTCAAATTTACCTTCACCGCGCTTGCCGACGCGCTTCATGGGATATTTCAACCTATCAGGATGATTCATCCGTCGGCGGATAGAGCGCCCGCGTAAACACGCTCGAACCTGATGATTACCGTAGACGTCGTCACCTGTCGTATCAGACTCCACCCAGTACACGGTGTCATCTTTCACATGCAAACGTAACAGACAGCGGCTCCCGCAGTTAACGGTGCAGGAACTCCAGACCGCTTTCTCTTCTACCGGAGCCTCTGCCGCCCGGACCATTTGGGAAAATGGCAGAGTGAAAGCACTGCTTGCCAGCGCGAGACTGCCAAGTGCGGAGGTTTTCATCAGACTTCTACGGCTGATTTCAGCCTTCATGAGCGCCTCTGTGGTATGGATTTTCATCATTACTCACTTATTGCTTTTCAAACAAAATGTCATGCCAGAATTTATGGTTGTAGTGGGTTATATTTTTTCGATCTCGACCAGATTAGTGTGCTGCGGGTTTCCCTTCGCCAGTGGTGAAGGGCGCAGAGTGGTTAGCGTATTCACACAGCCGCCATGGTCGATTTTATCGCCAGACATATTGGCCTCGTGCCAGGCTCCCTGGCCCATAGCGCTAACTCCAGGGAGAATACGTGGTGTCACTTTGGCTGGTAGCCGAACTTCGCCACGATGGTTAAACACCCGCACCATATCGCCGTTGGCAATCCCACGTTTCTGCGCATCTATAGGGTTGATCCACACCTCCTGACGGCAGGCTGCTTTCAGGACATCAATGTTGCCGTAGGTCGAGTGAGTACGGGATTTGTAATGGAAACCAAACAGTTGCAGTGGGAAGGTTCTACGTTCAGGGGAGTCCCAGCCTTCAAAGGTAGAGGCATAAACTGGCAGTGGGCTTATCACTTCATCTTTTTCCAGTTCCCAGGTACGGGCAATTTCCGCCAGCTTGCTGGAATAAATTTCAATCTTACCGGAAGGTGTTTTAAGTGGATTTGCCTCGGGGTCGTCACGAAATGCTTTGTAGGCGACAAAATGACCATTGGGATCTTTACGCTTATAGATACCCATTTTTTTCAGTTCGTCGTAAGACGGTAACGCCGGATCTTTGGCAAGCATTTTGGCGTACAGATGTTGTAACCATTGTTCCTGCGTGCGACCTTCAGTGAACTTTTGATAGACGTCAGGTCCAAGACGTTTCGCGACTTCACTCAGGATCCAGTAAATCGGTTTACGTTCGAATTTTTCGCTGGTGACTGGCTGGAGGAAAATGAGATATCCCATGTTACCGGCGTAGTCGTTAGGAATAATATCTTCCTGCTCAACGGTCATCAGGTCTGGCAGCAGAATGTCGGCATATTTTGCCGATGAGGTCATAAAGTTTTCGATGACCACAATCATTTCGCATTTCGATTCGTCTTGCAGAATTTCATGCGTTTTGTTGATGTCAGAATGCTGATTAACGAGGGTATTTCCCGCGTAGTTCCAGATGAACTTAATGGGCACATCCAGTTTATCTTTGCCGCGGACGCCGTCGCGGATTGCCGTCATTTGCGGACCATGATCGATAGCATCTGTCCAGCTGAAGCAGGAGATTGACGTTTTGACCGGATTATCCAGCACCGGCAGGCGTTCTATGGTAATGGTATAGGTCGATTCACGCGCGCCACTATTTCCGCCGCTGATGCCGACATTGCCCGTCAAAATAGGTAACATAGCAATAGCGCGTGCAGTCAGTTCGCCGTTTGCCTGGCGTTGCGGCCCCCAGCCCTGGCAGATATAAGCGGGTTTTGCTGTGCCAATTTCACGCGCCAGTTTGATGATACGGTCTACCGGGATACCGGTAATTTGCGAAGCCCACTGCGGCGTTTTCGCTGTGTTATCATCACCTTCACCAAGAATATAGGCTTTATAGTGACCATTTTTGGGTGCATCTGCGGGTAAGGTTTTTTCGTCATAGCCGACGCAGTATTTATCGAGAAAAGGTTGATCAACGAGATTTTCGTTAATCAATACCCAGGCAATACCCGCAACCAGCGCGGCATCGGTGCCCGGGCGAATAGGGAGCCATTCATCTTCACGACCAGCAGCCGTATCGGTATATCGCGGATCGATAACAATCATTTTGGCGTTCGATTTCTCGCGCGCTTTTTCAAGAAGATAAGTGATGCCACCGCCGCTCATGCGGGTTTCTGCCGGGTTGTTACCAAACATCACGACCAGCTTGCTGTTTTCAATATCCGTGGTGCTGTTGCCATCATTACTGCCGTAGGTGTAGGGCATGGCACAGGAAATTTGCGCGGTGCTGTAGGAGCCATACTGATTGAGTGAACCGCCGTAGCAGTTCATCAGGCGTTTGACCGCCGAGGCTGATGGCGAAGAGCGGGTCATATTGCCGCCAACGATCCCCGAAGAGTACTGAATATATACAGCCTCATTGCCATATTGTTCGACGGTTTTTTTCAGGCTACTGGCGATAGTATCCAGGGCTTCATCCCAGCTAATCCGTTCGAATTTGCCTTCACCGCGTTTACCCACGCGTTTCATTGGGTAATTCAAGCGATCGGGATGATTAATACGCCGGCGGATGGAGCGACCGCGCAAACAGGCGCGTACCTGATGGTTGCCGTACTCATCGCTGCCGGTATTGTCAGTTTCCACCCAGGTCACTTCATTATCTTTAACATGTAGACGAAGTGCACAGCGGCTACCACAGTTGACGGAACAGGCACCCCAGACCACTTTTTCGCGGGCCTGTTGTACCGCTGCTGCTGCACTGCGCAGGGTAAACGGCAAAGAAAAACCGCCTGCAGCCAGCGCCAGAGAACCTATCGCGGTAGATTTAACGAGTGTTCTGCGGCTGATGCCCACCATTCGTTCATTTTTGGACATAACTCACTCCCTGTTCTTTATCGTTATATAAAAGTTTATATATTGAATATTTAGCGCGCTAACAATAGAGGGAGTCTACCCATTTTGGGTTAAGAATTATTAATCCATATCAATAGAAGGGTATGAGTAATAAGGTGGGATTATGTTGTATGTTCAAATCGCCGGATGTGTCGTATCCGGCGTTCAGTCGATAATGTATTACTGCGGTTCGGCAGGCGCGCCATCCTGGGTAGACTGCGCGGGAGCAGAGACGTTACCGCTGGTGGTGCGGGTGTAGAGAATTTTATGCGTATCATTAGCACAATGCCCGACGACCTGGGAATCAGGCTGATCAACCTGGTCATTGGGTACAATACTTAACGTGAAGCTGCTTTCGGGTACGCCATTATTGATAATGCGCTGTGATATATCGCTCTGTATGCGCTCACAGGATCCCGGCGCGGCGAGTACCGCGGGTGAGGCGAGGGCGAGCAGAAGCGCGGCACAGCAGGCTGAGAGTTTCATCATAAGCTCCTTACGCGAAGATAACTTCTTTAAGCATAGCATTTAACGTGTAAAGTACTGTATTTGCTACTATGATTGAGAATCATCTCTACTCTCTGGTGACTGTTGTGAAATACAAATTACTACCATGCTTACTCGCGATATTCCTCACAGGATGTGACCGCACAGAGGTAACACTTTCATTTACCCCTGAGATGGCCAGTTTCTCTAATGAATTCGATTTTGATCCGCTGCGTGGTCCGGTAAAAGATTTCACTCAGACATTAATGGATGAGCAAGGTGAAGTGACGAAACGTGTTTCTGGGACTTTGTCGGAAGAAGGCTGTTTTGATTCACTCGAATTACTGGATCTGGAAAATAATACCGTGGTCGCTCTGGTACTGGACGCCAATTATTACCGTGATGCCGAGACGCTGGAGAAGAGAGTACGTTTACAGGGAAAATGCCAGCTAGCAGAATTACCTTCTGCCGGGGTGAGTTGGGAAACCGATGATAATGGCTTCGTGATTAAAGCCAGCAGCAAACAAATGCAGATGGAATATCGCTATGATGATCAGGGTTATCCGCTGGGTAAAACCACGAAAAGTAACGACAAAACATTATCTGTCAGCGCCACGCCATCAACGGATCCGATCAAAAAATTAGATTACACAGCGGTTACTTTACTGAATAATCAACGGGTTGGTAATGTAAAACAGAGCTGTGAATATGACAGTCACGCTAATCCGGTGGACTGTCAGCTAATCATTGTTGATGAAGGAGTAAAACCCGCCGTCGAACGGGTTTACACCATCAAAAATACGATCGATTATTATTAATGCTATTGTGCGGTCGGCTTCAGGAGAGTCTGACCCGGTGTTTTGTGCTCTGCCAGATACTGATGCTGGAATATACACATGCGAATGGCATTACGATATTGACCATTAATAAAGAACTCGTGCATCAATTCACCTTCAACCGAAAAGCCAAGCTTGCGGTAAATGTGAATCGCTTTTTCATTCTCTTTATCAACGATCAGATACAGCTTATAGAGATTGAGAACGGTAAAGCCATAGTCCATTGCTAATTTGGCGGCACGGGTTGCCAGACCTTTCCCCTGATACTCCGGGGAGATAATTATCTGAAATTCTGCGCGGCGATGAACATGGTTAATTTCCACCAGCTCCACCAGACCGGCTTTTTCGCCGTCACATTCCACCACAAAGCGCCGTTCGCTCTGATCGTGAATATGCTTATCATACAGATCAGAGAGTTCAACAAAGGCTTCGTAGGGTTCCTCAAACCAGTAACGCATCACACTGGCGTTGTTGTCGAGTTGATGTACATAGCGTAAATCTTCACGCTCCAGCGGGCGTAGCTTAACACTGTGGGCGCTTGGCATAACGTGTCCTTACATTCCTTAAATCAATAACAGGTTAGGGGGTAATAACGCGGCCAGTTCGACGGTCCAGGCAGCGCAAAGTATTGGGCTCCCAGTAGGCATTGATGTTGGCGCTTTGCTCACATTTATCGCGGTTATCAAAAGCGGCGTCGGCTTTATCCCACTCTTTTTCAGTGCGTTTATTCACTTTCTGGCGCAGATTGCGCGTGTCATTCCATTGCTCTTTTTCCATAGCGGCGTGCTGGCGGCTTTGTGCACTGTCGCCAGACTCAATCACCAGTTTGTTAGTTTCGGCATGAACAGTTGTGCTCAATGCCAGTGCGCAAGGCAGCAGAATAGCGAGCAGGCCGATTCGTTTGCTGAGAGTGATTTTCATAATTCATTCCCTGTATGAATGATTAAAGGTGATTCTACACCATCCACTGCGGACGCAAAACGTACCAGGAGGGTGTTTATATTGATGATATTATGTCGCCCTATAACTATACATGATGTCAATAAGAGACAAAGATGATTAAAACAACGTTACTATTTTTTGCTACTGCGCTGTGTGAAATTATTGGATGCTTTCTGCCCTGGTTGTGGTTAAAACGAAACGCCAGTATCTGGCTGTTGCTTCCGGCGGGGATTTCACTGGCGCTGTTTGTCTGGTTGTTAACGTTGCATCCAGCGGCGAGTGGGCGTGTTTACGCGGCTTATGGTGGCGTTTATGTCTGCACGGCGTTGATGTGGCTGCGCGTTGTGGATGGCGTGAAACTGACTCTTTATGACTGGACGGGTGCGTTGATTGCGCTTTGCGGCATGTTGATCATTGTTGCGGGCTGGGGGCGCACGTAGGAACATAAATCCATTTTATCAATAAGATAAGAGGAAGTGTCAGCTGACAAAAGGTATTCTATTTCATCTTTTGTCAACCATTCACAGCGCAAATATACGCCTTTTTTTGTGATCACTCCGGCTTTTTTCGATCTTTATACTTGTATGGTAGTAGCTCAGTTGCGTAGATTTCATGCATCACGACAAGCGATGCAAGGAATCGAACATGAAGATCGTAAAGGCTGAAGTTTTTGTTACCTGTCCGGGGCGTAATTTCGTCACATTAAAAATCACCACTGAGGACGGTATTACGGGCCTTGGGGATGCCACCCTCAATGGACGTGAGCTTTCCGTGGCCTCTTATTTGCAGGATCACCTTTGTCCGCAGCTTATTGGTCGCGATGCGCACCGTATCGAAGATATCTGGCAGTTTTTCTATAAAGGTGCTTACTGGCGTCGCGGTCCGGTTACGATGTCGGCCATTTCAGCGGTTGATATGGCGCTGTGGGATATTAAAGCCAAAGCTGCCAACATGCCGCTTTACCAGTTACTCGGCGGCGCGTCTCGTGAAGGGGTGATGGTTTATTGCCATACCACCGGTCACAGTATTGATGAAGCTCTGGATGATTATGCCCGTCATCAGGAGCTGGGATTCAAAGCCATCCGCGTGCAGTGCGGAATCCCTGGTATGAAAACCACCTACGGCATGTCGAAAGGTAAAGGTCTGGCTTATGAACCCGCAACCAAAGGACAGTGGCCGGAAGAGCAGCTGTGGTCGACGGAGAAATACCTCGATTTCATGCCGAAATTGCTTGACGCGGTACGTAACAAGTTTGGTTTTAATGAACATTTGCTGCATGACATGCACCATCGCTTAACGCCTATTGAAGCGGCGCGCTTTGGTAAAAGCATTGAAGATTATCGCATGTTCTGGATGGAAGACCCGACGCCTGCAGAAAACCAGGAATGCTTCCGTCTCATTCGCCAACATACCGTCACACCCATCGCAGTGGGTGAAGTCTTCAACAGCATCTGGGACTGCAAACAACTGATTGAAGAGCAACTCATCGATTATATCCGCACCACGCTGACCCATGCAGGCGGAATTACCGGTATGCGCCGGATTGCCGATTTTGCTTCGCTGTATCAGGTACGTACTGGCTCACACGGTCCTTCCGATTTGTCACCAGTCTGCATGGCTGCGGCGCTGCACTTTGATCTGTGGGTCCCCAATTTCGGTGTCCAGGAGTACATGGGTTATTCCGAACAAATGCTCGAAGTCTTCCCGCACAACTGGACTTTCGATAACGGCTATATGCATCCGGGAGACAAACCGGGTCTTGGCATCGAATTCGATGAAAAGCTGGCGGCGAAATATCCCTATGAACCTGCTTATCTGCCAGTCGCACGTCTGGAAGATGGCACGCTGTGGAACTGGTAAGGAGTAAGGTAATGAAAAGCATTTTAATTGAAAAACCGAATCAACTGTCGATTATCGAACGTGAAATACCCACCCCGTCAGCGGGTGAAGTACGAGTAAAAGTGAAACTTGCCGGAATTTGTGGTTCAGATAGCCATATTTACCGTGGGCATAATCCTTTTGCGAAATATCCGCGCGTCATTGGTCATGAATTCTTTGGCGTCATTGATGCGGTGGGTGAAGGTGTGGAAAGCGCCAGAGTCGGTGAACGCGTTGCTGTCGATCCGGTGGTCAGCTGTGGGCATTGCTATCCGTGCTCTATAGGTAAGCCGAACGTTTGTACGACACTTGCTGTATTAGGTGTGCACGCTGACGGTGGTTTCAGTGAATATGCCGTGGTTCCGGCAAAAAATGCGTGGAAAATTCCTGAAGCAGTGGCCGATCAATATGCGGTAATGATCGAACCTTTTACCATTGCGGCTAACGTTACCGGTCATGGTCAACCGACTGAAAATGATACCGTTCTGGTTTATGGTGCCGGTCCAATCGGCCTGACGATCGTTCAGGTATTAAAAGGCGTCTATAACGTTAAAAATGTGATTGTTGCCGATCGCATTGATGAACGACTGGAAAAAGCGAAAGAGAGCGGGGCAGACTGGGCGATTAATAACAGCCAGACACCGCTTGGCGAGATTTTCACTGAAAAAGGCATCAAGCCGACATTAATTATCGATGCGGCTTGTCATCCTTCTATCCTGAAAGAGGCCGTAACGCTGGCTTCTCCAGCGGCACGTATTGTATTGATGGGCTTCTCCAGTGAACCGTCTGAAGTGATTCAGCAAGGAATTACCGGAAAAGAACTCTCTATTTTCTCTTCACGCTTAAATGCAAATAAATTCCCGGTCGTTATCGACTGGTTAAGTAAAGGGTTAATTAAACCAGAAAAATTAATTACCCATACGTTTGATTTCCAGCATGTTGCTGATGCCATTAGTTTATTTGAACAGGATCAAAAACATTGCTGCAAAGTCTTACTCACTTTTTCTGAATAATACCAATAACGGCGAGTAAGTAGTACGCATCTTACCTCTTTTTTAGAGATAACCATTATGACAATAGAAAAACACGAAAGAAGCACTAAGGATTTGGTGAAAGCAGCAGTATCGGGATGGCTGGGCACTGCGCTTGAATTTATGGATTTCAAGAGTCATACGTGTCAACTATTTGATAAATATTAAATTAATTTTTCATTGCTTCGTTATGGGGCATGGTTGGGGCAAACTCGCTTAACTGTGTATTTAACAAAGCTACCTGTGCATTATTGTTTTCAGACATCCATTTTCCGTATACCTGAAATACCATTTGCGCATCTGCATGGCCCATCTGGTTTGCTATAAATGCCGGGTTAGCACCAGCTGTCAGCGACCAGCAGGCATAAGTATGTCTCGACTGATATGATTTTCGATGGCGGAGTCCGGCACGTTTTATCGCTGCGTCCCACATCTGCCTTATTGAGTCAACGGTAAAATGGTCACCATAATTTTTTACTCTCGCTGACACTTCAGGTTGAAAAACAAAGGTGCATTTTTGTTTTTCTGTTCTGCCATACTCTCTGAGGTGAACATCAATGATATGCTCTTTGCTCAGTCTCGTTAATGTCATCTGACTCCGGAGAGCGTCGATTGCTGGCTTAATAAGATGAATGACCCGATTGGTTCCTGCCTGTGTTTTTGGTACCGTGAAACGGTCTTTTGCTAAATTTCTCCTGATCATCATTGTTCCATTTTTCAGATCTATGTCCTCCCATCCAAGTGCACACAGCTCACCAGGGCGAACGCCAGTATAAACAGAAACACACCATAAATTTTTTGCTTGCTGATTTCTGCACGCATCGATAAGACGGATAAATTCCTCCCGCGAAAGAGGATCCGGAATGCTTCTTGATTCCTTTAATGGCGAGATCCCCTTAAACGGATTATCTGCCAGGTAACCGTTATCAACACCAAACTGGAACACGGCGTTAAGATTTGTCATGTAATTATTTACAGTTACAGCCGATCTCCCTGGTTGTGTAACAATATAGTTACTTTTGGGGATCTGGTATCCAGTCAGTAGCTCTTTACGAACCTCCAGTAATTTTTCTTTATTAATCGATGAGGCAAGATTTTTTTCACCGATTATGCTCAGGATATTTTTGATGACGGCACGGTATGTGTTGAGTGATGTTTTGGCGACTTCAGTTTCTTTCAGTGCCAGAAATTTTTCAGCCAGTTCTTTTATGGTTAAATCTTGTCGGGCCTCACCAAATTTTTCCAGATTGCGTGAGGAGGGAAACTGTTTTGCATAGTCGAAAACACCAGTTTTTATTGCGTAACAAACAGAGGCGCGTAGTTCACCTGCAACGCGCCTGTTTTTTGCTGTGTCAGGAACCCCCAGATTTTCCCTGACTCTTACGCCTTTATAAACAAACCAGATACGTAATTTCCCTCCATGGTTTTCCACGCCTGTCGGATATTTCATTTCAACTTCTCTCATTAGTTAGTGTGGCTTTTAGTCAAGTAAGATGACGTCTTGGTCTCGCTGATGCCTGGCGCTCAATCCAGCGATCAATTTCTTCTAGGTTGTAAAAGCATGGACTGTTATCCCATGGCATACCGTCATGAGCGACATGCTTATATTCCCTTCCTTCCATAAACGATTTTTCCCGGGCCTTTTTTAACGTACCTTTTTTTATTCCTTTCAGCGCAATTAACTGCTCTTCGGATACCCATTTGCCGGGAGAGACAATCATGATTACTTCGCTCATCGATTTCTTTATCTCTTACATCAGACGAGCGCCGGTTGCAGAATACCAGTCACAACCGGCGACAGTTGAACATTAAGAATCAGCCTGACTCGGGATCAGTTTTTGCCAGATAACTGAAACGTATTTTGCCTGGTAACGGGCGTCATCAAGTGCATTATGGCGCTCACCTTCGAATGGAATAGCCGTTCTGGCATCGAAGTCTATGGCTTTCCCCAGCTCAACGATTGTGCGTACATCGCGATCGTTGTAGTAACGCCACGGGCAGGGGATCCCCTGCCGTTCGTATGAACGGCGCAAAATCGTGTTGTCGAAGTTGGCTCCATTTCCCCAAACCTGAACAAAAAATTCACCGGAGTTTTCGTCGATAAATTCTCGCAATTGTAACAGTGCATCATCTAACGGGATTTCATCGGTCATAATGGCAGATTGCGCTTCGCGTGATTGCTTAAGCCACCATTTAATGGTGTCCCGATCAATGACTCCGCCAGCAGTTTCCAGATCGATAGTCTTACTAAATTCCGGTCCCATATCTCCGGTTTGCGGATCGAAAAATATTGCACCTATTGAGATGATCGGGGCATCAGGATTTTTTCCCATGGTTTCAAGGTCGATCATTAGATGGTCACACGTCCTGCTGGTGGATGTGATTCCGTGATGACCGTTCACCTTAATTGGGTGATCTGCCGTCTCGCCAGTTTCATTATCGCTATTGTGATGCTGATTGCCGCCAGTGTTCTCCTTGTGTGGATGTTCAGCGCCTTCCATTTCCTCCGGATCATCTTCCTGAACTTCAACCTGATACTCTTCATCGAATGTTTCTTGGTATGTTGCGTCGCCCATCACCGCGCCACAATCAGGGCAGTTGCCGCCGCCGGTCTGACCGCAGGCGGTGCAGACTTTTTCCACTTCCTGTTGCGCTACTGGTTCAGGCTGTTTCGTTTCTGGCTCGTTTTGTAACGCATTTGGACTGTTTTGTTCCGCTTTTTGGTAGTTCCGTTCCGATTCATGCTGGTTCTGGTTCACAGAATCGCGGGTCTGGAGCCCCTTAACCCATTTCGGATCATTCGGGTCACTAATCCCTTCAACAAATTCACCACGTGATGCAGCAAGCAACTTATCGGCGTCAGGCTGGCTGATATTGGCTGCCTGCATAATTTTGTTTACTTCGTCAGCGGTAACTTTTATCGGCTCTGGTTGTTCTGAATCTTCAGCGGTATCTACATTTTGCGGTAAGCCCGTGTATGTGCCATTTTTTCGGGCAAAATATTCTTCTTTTGTGATTTCAGTGGCGCCAGCAGCCAGTGCCTTATCCAGACCAGAGAGTTTGTTTGCGCGACCGTATTTTTCTCCGTCCTTATCTGCGAAGAGGAAATAGAACGGCCCCTCACGCTCTACAGATGGTTCAGCTTCCGGCGCGGTTTCATTTTTTGGGATATCAGATACCTCAGTTTCCACTGCATCAGTTTGTGTTTCTGATGACTGGAGAACATCAACAGTGCCCAGGTCTGTTTCTTCATTCTCAAACACGCCCTTTGTCGTCAGGTATTCGCAGATATATTTGTTCAGTGCTACGGGATCTTTGTGAATGTCGATCGGACGCTCACGGACAAGGCCAAAAATAGTTTGGCGGTCGTAGCGAAGGGCATCAGGCTGTTTGCGCATTGATGCCGAGATACGCTTCCAGTCTTCGCGGTCGTTGTCGATAACTTCTTTTTTTGCCCAGCGATGGATGCTGCCGTCAATGTTTCCGGCATCCACATCACCAGGCCAGAGAGCGTAGGCCAGTTCGTCATCCAGTGTTTTCCATGTCTGCTTGTATTCGCGATGAATGGCAGCAATGACCGGGCTGATTTTTCCTGTTGAATTTTCAGTGTACTGTTGATTGGCTCTGGCGCGGGCGAGATCAACAACAGACGTGTATTTTCCGGTTTCCTTGCGTTCACCTTCGCGACGTTTTTTCCAGATGCGCATCTCTGCCTGAATTTCGGGCCATTTAGCACCAGGAATACATTTATGCTTAACCCACCCAATGGCGTGCAACTTAAGCTCCGGATACATGGCGTTAACTTCTGGCATTTTCATCAACGCTTCAACGATATGTCCGTCGAATGTTGCCATGTCTTCCTGCAACAATTCCTGTGCGCTAATAACCATATCAACGGTGATGTTTTCACATGTGTCGAACTTAACCATGACAGCGTTCTGTACTTCAGGGGCCAGCTTGTCAAAAGTGACGTTCATCGGATCGGATTCAGTCTCAACCGGGACAAAAGAAGCAGACTCCTCATCCCAGCGGTTTTCCTGCATATATTCAGCATCCCATGAATCGAGGGCAGGGCGGGGTATGCCAGGTTTATCCTCGCAGACAATAAATTTATAAGCGCAGTCCTGAGCAGCCGGATAATGTTCCAGGAATTGCCAGTGAAATTTTGCTCGAGCACGGCGTTCGTCGCCAGCTTCAATGGCTGTGGCTACAGCCACAGCGCCTTCTTCCCTTGTTGCCAGTTCGTCAGGAATAGCGGCGCAAATAAAGACTTTACTCATTTGTTTTAACCTCATGACAGATTTAAGGATGAACAAATCCCTGCCATTGCTGGCATATAAGAATGAAACCGGATATTTATTACGGAACTGTTTTAAAGACCTGCCGGGATTTCGATATTATCCTGGTGAATAACTTTATCGACCGGGTAACAGTTACCGGGAATTTTCTGTTCGGTTGCTGCAGTCATACACTCCTGCATTGTCCTGTGAACACTGACTGCAATATCAACTGGCTCTCCGGAAACAAGAAAAACTGTCAGAACAAGCACAAATGCTGAATTCATTGTGCACATCCTTTTGGCATCAGACGTAAACGAGCCAGCATTGAAACAATGCATATTTTATTTAATAGCTCCCGTTCTTGTTTTCTCTTGTTAATGGCATCTTCAGTAAATACTGGGTTACTGATAGTGACACCAATTTCAAAACAACCTTCAGACGTATTAACGTTTGGTAATAACGTTTTCATTATCGCGTCCTCAACAATGAATTTTGTGATGCAGTGCCTGGTGCCTCCAGGTGACGTTAACCAGTTAACAATTAACGCCGGATACAGAGAATCCACCCATAACACTGTTTTTGGTTTTAACTGTTCCGCGTGCGCTCAGCCGCATTCACCACATCACAAAATTCACTTTAAAAAGGGCGGCAGAGCAGTCACGGAGTAAAACTGATACCGCCAAACGTCACCAGAAAATTGATAACAGAGGGCGTTGCAGCGGGGTTGTCACTTAAGCGTATGGTCAACCTGACAACCCGGTGTCCTCAACGGGGAAGGAATAACCCCGCCATACTTACCGCCGCGCCATTTCGCGGGTTGCCACAACCGGAAGCGCACGGTCGACGAAAATTTAACGACAGGCTATCTATGAACCAGCTACCTCGCCGTGCGCTTTCGCGTTATGGTCTGACTTTTCAGGGAAATATCCTTTCAGTAAACTGTCAGTTCCGGATGCGCACCCGTGTCCGGCGCACGCACTCCACCTCACCCGTGGAGAACTCCTTAATTACTAACCTTAGCTTTGTTGATTAGCTACTAACGCGGGTATGTAATCATTCTGGCAATGCTTAATGCCGCTGCTTTTTCCAGATTGGTGATATCCTGCTCCAGAGCGGACAGATTTTCAGCCTGCTTAGCCCTGGCTTCATTAGCCCATTTCAGATCCTGCGCTGCATTAATTTTCTGGCGCATCCACTCATAAAGTTCATCATCGGTATAGTCTGGCGCGATGATGACGGGTTCTCGTTTCTGCATACTGATTCCTCGCGGTGCTGTTTCGCTTATCAGCCGTTAGATTTTGCCGAACTGGAAAGCGCCTGTTTAAACTCACTGAAGCTGAGAGCTTCTTCGCCTTCGGCAAGGCCTTCGAAGTATTCTTCGTAAGCCTTTTCCATGATTGTGTCGAAATCCATATCACTCACCTGAGTTTCTTTCCAGCCAGCGACGGGCACCATTTTCGGTTTTAAACGTTTTGCTTTTGGTATACGTCATTGCGGTGAACGTGCCGTCCTGGTTTGGAAACACGCCGTACACCAGAGATTCGTTGTTGCCAAGATCGATAGTATCCATGCTGACCTCATTTCCCCTTAACGCTGGGGTAGCGGAACTGTTTGCGGAGAACACCGTGCGGTGTGTTGATGGAGGTAATTTAGTTTTCTCATTATTTTTCGTCAAGGTTTTTTGATGAGAAAACTCAAGTGTTGGCGCAAGATAAAGCCAATACATTGAAATGTAAGGCTTTAAAATTTTGTGAAGGGATGATTATTGATGCTTGTTGCGTTTGCGAGCCTCTAATAGCTCGGTGAACAGGCGATTAAAATTCTCAACGCGGGCGCGGAGTTCGCTGAGTTGTGCTTGTTGCTCTGATTTAGGAAGTGCGCGATACAAACGCAGCATCTCTAACTCATCTTCCGATAAGTCTAGGGTACTATCGAGTGAAACAGGGGGAGCTGGTGTTTTGTCCTCGTCGCCAAACAGTATCCAGGTTGGTGAACATTGCAATACCTCGGCGAGGCGATGCAAATTTTGCCCGCGCGGGGCTGTATGGTCACTTTCCCATAATGAAATTGATGAGCCAGATACGCCAGCAGCTTTGCTTAAACCGTTTTGACTTAAGCCTACCTGCTTACGTCTTTCTCTAATGCGTTGACCTAAAGTTTTCTCGTTCATATTTAGATATCTTAATAATCCTTGACTTGAGATTCCTTGAGTGATTAGCATTGAGAAAACTCAATATTGGAGGTGCGATGTTTAAATCAGACGTAATTAATTTTTACGGTACGAAAGCCAAAGTAGCGAAAGCTGCTGGCGTTGACCCATCTGCTGTTTCTCAATGGCAAGAGCTAGTTCCTGAAGGTCGCGCGATGCGTCTACAGGAGGCATCTGGCGGCGAGCTTCTGTATGATCCCAAGGTTTATGACGAATATCGTAAGACGAAGCGGGCGGGGCGGTTGAACAATGAAAATCACTCCTGAACAGGCTCGTGAGGCTCTGGATGCCTGGATATGTCGACCAGGAATGACACAGGAGCAGGCGACGATATTAATCACTGAAGCATTCTGGGCTTTGAAAGAGCGCCCGAACATCGATGTTCAGCGTGTCACAGATGAAGGTGGCGCGGTTGATCAGCGAGCGCTTGGCGTTAATCGAGTGAAGATATTCGAACGCTGGAAGGCTATCGACACCAGGGATAAGCGTGAAAAGTTCACGGCGCTAGTGCCTGCAATTATGGAGGCTATCCGGATTAATGATTTCAGGTTGTATCGTGAAATTAGTGACGGAAAAAGCATCACGTACATGATCGCCGGGTTAAACAAAGAATATGGCGATGTGGTGGAGTCCGGACTGCTTTTTGCTGATCCTGCCGTAGTGGATCGTGAAACTGACGAACTTATAGAAAAAGCAATTGCTTTCAAACTTGCGTATCGACAGCAATACCAACAAAAAGCTGGATGGAATTATGAGCCTTCTTTTTGCTGAACGCCCACTGGTTATAAACACACAGCTTGCGATGAAGATTGGCTTAAATGAAGCCATTGTGTTGCAGCAGTTGCATTACTGGTTGAGAGATACCAATTCCGGCATGGAATGTGATGGTGTTCGCTGGATTTACAACACAACGGAACAATGGCTGGAACAGTTCCCATTCTGGTCAGAGTCAACGTTAAAGCGCGCGTTTGCAAGTCTGAAAACGCTGGGGCTCTTGCGTTGTGAAAAGCTCAATAAATCAAAGCGCGATATGACCAATTTCTACACGATTAACTATGGGAGCGAGCTTTTAGATGATGGCAAATTGAGCGAATCCATCGGTTCAAAATGCGCCGCTCCATCAGGTCAAAATGACACGATGGAAGAGGTCAAAATGAAACGCTCCATTGGTTCAAAACGACCCAATGTCATCGGGTCAAAATGGCCCGATGATCCTACAGAGAATACAACAGAGATTACTACAGAGAATAAAAACACTTTTCGTCCGGAAGCTTCGCAACCGGACCCGCAGACGGCTGAACAGGATTTTTTAATCTGGCACCCTGGCGCAGTTGTGTTTAGTGCGAAAAAACGCCAGTGGGGTAGCCAGGAGGATCTGGCGTGTGCGCAGTGGATATGGGGGCGGATCGTGGGTCTCTACGAACAGGCCGCCAGTGATGATGGCGAGATCATGCGACCAAAAGAGCCTAACTGGACTGTCTGGGCCAATGATGTGCGCACAATGCGGATGCTGGATGGCAGAAGCCACAGACAAATTTGTGAAATGTTTGGTCGGGTACAGCGGGATCCGTTCTGGGTAAAAAACATCATGAGCCCGTCAAAGCTCCGCGAAAAATGGGACGAACTGGTCATCCGCCTGGGGCGTTCACCTGTACAGCGTTGTGTTAATCATATTTCTGAACCGGATACAGAAATTCCGCCTGGTTTCAGAGGATAAGTTTTGATTTCAGGTCATGAGGTAATTTTAAGGGGGACTTGTGGCAAAAGTTTTTACACAAGAAGAGCGGGAAAAAATTAAAGGGCAGGTGGTGGAACTCGTGCGCCAGAGCGGTCGTGAGACGTTACGGCAACTGGAAGTCAAGACAGGTGCGACAAGATATCTGATGAGCGTTCTCGCAAGAGAGCTGGTTGCCAGCGGCGATGTATACAACTCTGGTTACGGGTTATTCCCGTCTGAACAGGCGCGTAAGGACTGGCAAAATGCCCGTAAAAAGCTCTCAAGGGCAAAGCTGAAGGAACCATCTGCGGTTGATCCGGACCTTATCTGGTCATTACCTGACGGAGAAATACGTCGCTACGACAGGCGTCAGAACATAATCTGTCGCGAGTGCCGGAAGAGTGAAGTTATGCAGCGCATACTAGCATTCTATCAGGGAAATGCTCGATATTTATTGAAGTGATGAGATTAAAGTTTATTAGTTCAGATATTGATTGGCTCTTTTGTGGAGTAGGGTAGAGTTAGTGTGTTTGTCTGCTTGGTGCCAGCAGCGGATATGTTTAACAACAGAAAGCATTCAGCATGGTTAGTGGATTTGCAAAGTGGATTAGGATTTGAGAAACTTTGATGAAGTTGTAAAGCTTGTTTCTATAAAAATAGAAATTTAACTAATAGTTAAACACACCTCCAGCTTCATTGAAAAGGATTATTAGCTATGATTGATCCACTTATTAGAAACTTACAGAGTGATATTGCACTACTCCAGCTTTATATCGCGCAACGCAAACAGGCAGGCTTTCATGACATGGAAAGAATAATTGAGTCATTGACCATCTTTATGTTTCGCGCGCTGAAAATGGGTGAACTGGTAAACATGAATCAGATTAAAGTTAATTTTCCCGCCATTGATTTAGCTGATAATAAAAACATGATAGCAGTTCAAGTTACTACGAATGCAAGTCCAGCAAAAATTAAAAAAACTATCGAATCTTTTGAGGAAGCAAATGAAATAGGAGAGAGTCTGAAAGATAAATACTCTACTTTATATATTTTTGGTTTTTGTAAAGCCTCAAGATACCTAACTCCAAGTTATTGTAAAATAATCGACCCCAGCTATTTCGTGAATGAACTTTGCGATAAAGCAGATGAAGATATGGTCCAGGATATGATTGACGCCATTCGACGCCATCATGATTATACATCATTACATCCATGGAGTGATAAAGATTCACTCGAAATTATACTCAATATTATTAATCGCAATGCAATAAAACATCGGATGAGTTGCGAAGGCAGTCTGTCTGATATGCTCACTGGTTTAAAAGAAATTAATGAAGTAATTACAAAAGGAACAATTCAACGTAAGCAACGTTCAAAATCGATATCTGACTTCAAAGATCAAAGCATGGTGAAATTTATGAGAGGTGTAATGGATGATTTGTCTGTTATTCAAGCCATAGTGAACAAATCTAAAGTTAACCAAGGTGATATGGTTTATATAAGCCATGAAGATATGATTAATATTGATAAATTAAAAGCTAAAATAGCAAGTGATTCATCAGAGATTGCAAGGCTAAATAATATTGATATAACACTAAATGTTGTTGATTTATAATTGTCGATTTAGCAAAACAGAGAATGCTTTGAAAGTTTCACCGAGAAATATTTATTGTGAACCTCCTTATTGTTTATCGACTTTTACTCTCCGCTCATTGCAGTACTGTCGGAGAAGGCTACTATGTACAAGAAGCAGCTAACATAAGCGAGCATCACTATTGATATTAGGAAGAGTATATAAAAACTTCATGCTGAACCTTACAAAAGTAGGTAAACCGGCAATGGCCTAAGTGGCAGGGTCATGTTGATCCGGCACTGCCGAGCTAATAATTAACAAGCAAATCACTCTTTCTAATAATTTGTTGAAATAAACTAAATATGTATATGTTTACCAACAACCACATATGAACTACCTGCTTTGCTCCATGATTTTATTATTTCTAAATTATTATCTGAGCATATTTTACTTACAGTATCCACATCTAATAAACCATAGTAGAAAGCATTACGAGAGTTTTGGTATATATACCCATGCAAATGTTTAATACCGCTCTCGTACCTCTTGAAATAAGAACTTTTGTATTGATTGACAATCAGTGCTTCACCATCACTCTTTAATAATTCTCTAATCGCACTGAGGACTTTGTGAATTGTGGATTCACATGGAATTGCGGAAAGCACGTTTGCGCAAAGTATGAAATCATAATGATTTGTTATTTTATCTATATTTTCATAAGAAACAATATTAGCATTCTTATAGTTATTTATCACGTAATCTGGAATCGTGGTTTGTACACCTCTGATAATTTGCACTCTTTCTAGTTGTCTTCTGGAATCTAAAAATGTCACAGTTTCAAATTTATTTACTAATTGTTCTGAATATCTAAGTTTTCCACATCCAAAATCAAGGGCATTGCCATTTTTATTAGTGCTTTCAATCTGTTTACAGAGATAGTTAGATGGCATAGTGTGCGGTTTCGCTGCATTTTCTGAACGTATGTTTATTCCATTTATTTTGTAATTCAAAATCAACCTCGTTTAAAAAATATTGTTATTGTTAAAGAATTCTTTTATTTTGCTATCAGGTATTTGTCTTACTTGGCTTTCTGTTCTTGGTTTAACTGATGCTATGAAAATAAGGAAGTCAAATGCGACAAGAGAAATAATCCACAACCAAAGATTAATTAAAGAGCCAGTAACAGAGAATATATTTGTTAATTTGGCGATACTTATTATTAAAATAGTAACAAATGCGATTACTGTATGTTCAAAGAAAACCCAAAAGTAATAAACTTTGTTCCAGAAAAGTTCAACGTAATGTTTGTCTTTTAACTCTTTAACTTCTGGGTAATACAGTTTACTCATTACCTTGTGAGATTCATCAGTAGTTAATTTTCTCGTAACGCCTGCAATTTTTGCTAATGGTTTAATAATTAAATGACTATCCCACATCTTCCTTATTCCAATAATTTTTGCTACATTATTATGTAGATCTAAAGCTCCACTAATTACTGACCAAAAAACTGAAGATGCAATTGGTAATATGCCAAAGGTTAATATCCATTTAATAAATTCCTCGTAGTCTTTAACGGGGGGGATATACTTGGCATTAATGCCAACCAATGGCATGTAGCCATAAATGACTAATGATAGGTAAAATATAAATGTAGTAATAAAAGTCGCCTTATGGAGCATAGGCAACATTTCATTATAACTCTTTGGTGGTTCTAACATTTTACTCTCCAAACATTCAAAAAAAAGCTAATCTTCTATAATAACGAAATTCAGCTGGCACAATTAAAGATTAATTGCCACCAATTTCTTGATTTTATAATTTTATCTAAATGTTTTTGATTAATCTAGTCCTAAAAGAAACCTACTGCATAAATATTTATGCTGATGACCCACTCCCTGTTCGTTAACACATAGCAACGTTAGTAATGCATCCTAAGTGATCAATATTTTTGCTAGCTTCATCTGCTCGCTCAAAGGGAACTATAATGTTGGCTTGCGTGTGACTTGGCATGTTTAAAGAAGTGCTGGTGGTGACTGGTTGCTGTTTTCCATTTCCACAGAACAAAATCATAGAAACTATACCCAGTAGTTGTATTGAATCACTGACGAGACAGCCTCATATTTATCAGGACTGGTGTACGTCCAATACAGGAGGTTGTGGTGCTGGTTCTCAAATGTGCGCTGGCTATTGCTGCTGTAATGGCAATTTATTGTCTTGCTGTTGTTCTTATGGATCACCTTTCTGATTGATTTCATATTGGCGAGGTAACGGTAGTTAAGTAGAATTGCTGCGGGTGCTTGAGGCTATCTGCCTCGGGCATCAACACCAAAGGCAGATAGAGAAAAGCCCCAGTTAACATTACGCGTCCGGCAAGACGCTTAACATTAATCTGAGGCCATATCTATGCTCTACACACGTAGGTTAGCCTCTTACGTGCCGAAAGGCAAGGAGAAGCAGGCTATGAAGCAGCAAAAGGCGATGCTAATCGCCCTGATCGTCATCTGTTTAACCGTCATAGTGACGGCACTGGTAACGAGGAAAGACCTCTGCGAGGTACGAATCCGAACCGGTCAGACGGAGGTCGCTGTCTTCACAGCTTACGAACCTGAGGAGTAAGAGACCCGGCGAGGGAGAAATCCCTCGCCACCTCTGATGTGGCAGGCATCCTCAACGCACCCGCACTTAACCCGCTTCGGCGGGTTTTTGTTTTTATTTTCAACGCGTTTGAAGTTCTGGACGGTGCCGGAATAGAATCAAAAATACTTAAGTAGCGCGCAGGGATAAGAGGGATGGTCCCTTAAAGGGGAGAGCTAATTATCCGGAAGGATTCTGATGATGAACATCGAAGAACTGCGTAAAATTTTTTGTGAAGATGGCCTCTATGCTGTGTGCGTTGAAAATGGAAATATTGTTAGTCATTACCGCATTGTGTGTTTGCAAAAAAATGGGGCTGCGTTAATTAATTTTGTGGATGCCCGAGTGACGGACGGATTTATCTTGCGCGACGGTGAGTTTGTCACTTCATTACAGGCATTGAAAGAGATCGGAATAAAAGCTGGCTTTTCTGCTTTTTCAGAAGAATAAACTCATCTACAATCTTGCGCGGGGCTGAACTCCCGCTGAGTAACACCGTGCCACCGGAGAAAACCGATGGCACGCAACGCAAAATATTACAATCATGATAATTCGACCGTTCTTGCCCACACGCACGAGCGGTATTCTCATGCATTTAAGTCAGACTGGTACCAGCATCCCCCATGCACTGAAGAACAGGCCGAATGGCTCATTCAGTGTTACCGCAGGCGCGGATGCGAGGTTAAAAAAGCCCTTAGCCTCGACTACCGTCACTGGATAATCTCCGTCAGGCTCCCTTACTCCGAACGGCCACCGCGTCCGTCCCGCACATTCCAGCAACGTATCTGGAGGTAACGTGCGGGTATTACTTCGACCTGTTCTGGTACCGGAACTCGGGCTGGTGATCGTTAAGCCGGGCCGTGAATCCATGCCGGTATTCCACAATACCCGGGTACTGGTGGAGCCGGAACCGAAAAGCATGCGTAATCTGTCGTCCGGGGTCGTTCCTGCCGTTCGCCAGCCGCTGGCGGAGGATAAATCATTACTGCCATTTTTCAGCGACGAACGAGTGATTCGTGCTGCTGGTGGCGCTGGCGCATTGTCTGACTGGTTACTGCGCCATGTTAAATCCTGCCAGTGGCCACACGGCGATTATCACCACAGTGAAACCGTCATTCACCGTTATGGTACCGGCGCAATGGTGTTGTGCTGGCACTGCGACAACCAGCTGCGCGACCAGACCTCCGAATCACTCGGGCAACTTGCTCACCAAAACCTGTCTGCATGGATGATTGACGTCATACTCCATGCAATGAATGGCTCGCAGGAACGGGAATTATCGCTGGCTGAATTATCCTGGTGGGCGGTCCGCAATCAGGTGGCGGACGCGCTACCGGAAGCGGTATTACGTCGTTCGCTGGGGTTGCGTGCGGAAAAAATCCGCTCAATGTACCGTGAAAGCGACATCGTACCGGGAGAGCAGACCGCCACCAGCATACTGAAGCAGCGCACAAAAAATCTTGCACTGTTGCCTCACGCCCACCAGGAACAACACCCACTACAGGAAAAGACGGTGGTAAGCATTGCCGTTGATCCTGAGTCTCCGGAATCTTTCATGAAACGACCTAAACGTCGCCGCTGGGTTAACGAGAAATACACACGCTGGGTGAAGACACAGCCGTGTGCGTGTTGTGGTAAGCCAGCCGACGATCCCCATCACCTGATTGGTCATGGTCAGGGCGGAATGGGGACAAAATCTCACGATATTTTCACGCTACCGCTGTGTCGGGAGCATCACAACGAGCTTCATGCGGATCCGCTGGCGTTCGAAGAAAAGCATGGTTCTCAGGTTGATTTAATTTTTCGTTTTCTTGATCACGCCTTTGCAACTGGCGTGCTTGGGTAAAAGAGGTGACTGATGCTCATAGATTTGGTTTTACCTTACCCGCCGACGGTGAACACTTACTGGCGACGCCGTGGCAGCACATATTTTATCTCGGAGGAGGGAAAGCGTTATCGCCGGGCTGTGGCGCTTATTGTTCGCCAGCAGCGGCTGAAATTAAGCCTGTCCGGAAGGCTAGCGATAAAGGTGATTGCAGAGCCACCGGATAAGCGTCGTCGCGACCTGGACAATATCCTGAAAGCACCGCTGGATGCGCTGACGCATGCGGGAGTGTTAATGGACGATGAGCAGTTTGATGAAATCAATATCGTTCGTGGTCAGCCAGTATCTGGTGGACGTATGGGGGTGAAGATTTACCCCATAATGCATGAAGAGCAGGTCAAAAAATGAAACTGGAAGATTTACCGAAATACTACTCCCCAAAATCCCCTTGCCTGACCGATGCATCGGCCTCAACGTCAAAAGATGCGCTGAGTATCACTGATGTGATGGCCGCGCAGGGCATGACACAGAATCGGGCTGAGATGGGGTTTTCTGCGTTCCTGGGGAAAATGGGCATCAGTATGAATGACAGGGCGCGGGCAACAGAATTACTGGCAGATTATGCACTCAGTCGGTGCGATCGTGTGGCGGCGTTGAGAAAACTTCCGGCAGAAATAAAACCGTTAGTGATGCGCATTATGGCTTCGTACGCTTTTGAGGATTATGCCCGCAGCGCAGCGAGTAAAAAGCAGTGCCCTTGTTGCTATGGGGAAAAATTTATTGAAAGCGTAGTTTTTACAAACAAGGTCCAGTATCCGGATGGTAAGCCGCCGGTATGGGCAAAGTGTACGAAAGGTGTGTATCCGTCTTACTGGGAAGAATGGAAAAAAGTCAGGGAGGTGGTAAAAGTTGCCTGTCCGGAGTGTGGCGGAAAGGGTGAGGTTTCCACCGTCTGTAAGGATTGCCGTGGGCGTGGTGTCGCCATTCACCGTGAAGAGTCGGTAAAACGTGGTATGCCTGTTATCAGAGACTGCCAGCGTTGTGGTGGTCGTGGCTATGAAAGACTACCATCAACGGAGGCATTTAATGCTATATGCGAGGTGACAAACCAGATAACACGCGCGTCATGGGAAAAAACAGTTAAGAAATTCTATGATGCGCTGGTGACCCGGTTTGATATTGAAGAAGCATGGGCTGAGCGGCAGTTAAAAAAGGTAACTAGGTAACAAGGTTGATTTTTCCGGAATCTGTGGTAAATTCGTCATAACGATGGGCTTTTTATACCTGACGTTAGAAGAGTTTCTACAACCCGCCACCGAGCGGGTTTTTTATTGCGGAATTAATTACGGACCGTTATTATTCTGCTCCCGGTCCTTTAGCTCAGTGGTGAGAGCGAGCGACTCATAATCGCCAGGTCGCTGGTTCAAATCCAGCAAGGGCCACCATCACAAACCGC
>NZ_JAHZSO010000034.1:0-54508 GCF_028421345.1 Escherichia sp. S10b | reverse complement strand
ATGCCACAGATCGGCAACCATATTTACGCAACGCAGGTCGATGGCTGCGGATTGCGGATATTCTTCTTTGTCGATCCAGTTTTTATTGATCGACAAATCCATCAATTTATGGACGTTTTCGTCGTCCCAGGTCTGGCAGAAAGTGGCCAGGTTCTGACGAGCGTTGCCATCAAGATATAATTCATCATTGATAATCTGGAATGCGACATCATCGCGCATTTCGTGCAGCGGAAATCGTTTTGACTCCGCGATAGTAGAAATGGCCTTTGCGCCAAAACGTGAATCGAGTAGTTCTGAGCGGAAATCCGTTAACAGCTTCTGGTCCATTTCGAACTCCTTAAATTTATTTGAAGGCAATAAAAAAGTAGGATTTATCCGCAATGGAAGCAAGGCATTACAGGCTTAATTTAAATAACAAAATCCTAAGCAGAAAAACGACTTTTTATAATATAAACATTTAACATGATAATATTAAAAACAGACTTTATTATCGTAATAAAAATCGCCCAAACATTCCTGTTCGGGCGATCAAATTAATTATTGTTTATCCTGCATATACGGCGTGTACACCCCGTTCAGACTGTGCAGGAAAGCTACGATATCATCCACATCCTCCTGCGGCAGCTCTTTGCCTACCTGATAGCGCAGCATCAGTTTCACCGCCCCGTCCAGCGTCGGCACGTCACCGCGATGGAAGTACGGTGCCGTTAAAGCAACGTTACGTAAACCGGGTACTTTCTGACGCAATTTATCACGCTCTTCTTTAGTCACATTCATACGACCAATATCCGCCGCCGTAATTTCCCCAAAGTTAAAGTCTTTTTTCAGCCCCAACGGTTCAAAGGAACGTCCGCCGAGAATAATACCACCATGACAAGTTGCACATTTATTATCTTTAAATAATTGATAGCCTTTTTTCTGTTGCGCCGTCAGCGCATTTTCATCTCCACGCAACCATTTATCAAATGGGGAATCCGGCGTAATTAATGTTTTCTCAAATTCAGCAATGGCATCAGTAATATTTTCGCCACTGAAACCTTGCGGATAAACTTCGAGGAACTGCGCTTTAAGCTGCGGATCTTTTTCCAGCTTAGCAATAATTTCGTCCCAGGATTTCGACGCCATTTCAATCGGGTTCAACGGCGGTCCACCTGCCTGATCCTGCAATGTTGCCGCACGACCATCCCAGAACTGCTCAACGTTAAATACTGAGTTAAATACCGTCGGCGCGTTAATCGGCCCAACTGCGCCACCAACACCAATCGATGTTTTTCTGCCATCGACGCCCCCCGCATTCAACGCATGGCAATGAGCGCATGAAATGGTGCTATCAGCCGATAAACGGGGATCGTGATACAGCGCAAAGCCCAACACCACTTTTTGCGCATCGGTAGGCAGTTTTTGCGGGATGGGCTGCACCGGTTCATTGCGATGCTCCGGAGCAGTATCATTGCTGGCGTAATATTCCGCGCGCTGTTTTGCAATCCAGGCCAGTATTTCCGCCCGCTCTTCATCACTCACCTTACCCGCCCAGTGTAGCGCGGTATAACGCGTTGGTGGCATAGTTTCATACTGCATCACCCATTCAATCTTATTCAGATCGCTTTGCGAAACGGGTTTATCAGCCAGCAGTGCCGCACGCACGGCCTCGAGGTTAAAAGATTTATATCCAAGCTTAATGTCGTAATCCATCAACTGTTTCGCGCCAGGAATATAATAATAGGCGGGTAATTCTGCCGAAGGCGTGTGGCAATAGTCGCATCCTTTTTCGCGGAGAAAGCCTAAAACCTTATTATTTTCACTGACAGCAGATGCCTGAACATCGGCCTGTTTACTGCGTTTATTATCGTGGTACCACACATAACCAGATAACCCTAAATAGCAAATCGCGACGCCAGCCAGGCCGATCGCGGTAATACGTGAGACCATTTTCATTATTCTTCCCTCACGGTGGTGAGTTATTGTGACCCAGAAAATTTTCCAGAATGCTGCAAACGTCTCTGCGAGACAAAGCCATCATAAAAAACAGGGAGATACGCTTTTTGATAGGAATCAATCAATTACATGAATATAAACTATCAATAAGATAGCCTGTGCCTATTACCCAGATCAGGAATGGCATATCATGATTGCGGCGAGAGCAGGATTGAATGTTCTGAAAATGAAAAACAACACGAAATCCGTATTTTTATAAATTCCATGGATATTAGTGCGTTATATTTTTTGACAGGTTAATAAACGTGATCCACCGCACGCTTTGTCGCCCATCAGGCGGAGCGAATGACTACCCTTAAAGAAAAGCCCGATAATTAGCGACGAATTTCGGAGGTTGGATCCTTATGCTCAATCAGAAAATTCAAAACCCTAATCCAGACGAACTGATGATCGAAGTCGATCTCTGCTATGAGCTGGACCCGTATGAATTAAAACTGGATGAGATGATCGAGGCAGAACCGGAACCCGAGATGATTGAAGGGCTGCCCGCCTCTGATGCGCTGACGCCTGCCGATCGCTATCTCGAACTGTTCGAGCATGTTCAGTCGGCGAAAATTTTCCCCGACAGTAAAACCTTTCCCGACTGCGCACCCAAAATGGACCCGCTGGATATTTTAATCCGCTACCGTAAAGTGCGCCGTCATCGTGATTTTGACTTGCGCAAGTTTGTTGAAAATCACTTCTGGCTGCCGGAGGTCTACTCCAGCGAGTATGTATCGGACCCGCAAAATTCCCTGAAAGAGCATATCGACCAGCTGTGGCCGGTGCTAACCCGCGAACCACAGGATCACATTCCGTGGTCTTCTCTGCTGGCGCTACCGCAGTCATATATTGTCCCGGGCGGCCGTTTTAGCGAAACCTACTATTGGGATTCCTATTTCACCATGCTGGGGCTGGCGGAAAGTGGTCGGGAAGATTTGCTGAAATGCATGGCCGATAACTTCGCCTGGATGATCGAAAACTATGGTCACATCCCCAACGGCAACCGCACCTATTATTTGAGCCGATCGCAACCACCGGTTTTTGCGCTGATGGTGGAGTTGTTTGAAGAAGATGGTGTACGCGGTGCGCGCCGCTATCTCGACCACCTTAAAATGGAATATGCCTTCTGGATGGACGGTGCAGAATCGTTGATCCCTAATCAGGCCTATCGCCATGTTGTGCGGATGCCGGACGGATCGCTGCTCAACCGTTATTGGGACGATCGCGACACGCCGCGTGACGAATCCTGGCTTGAGGACGTTGAAACCGCGAAAAATTCTGGTCGCCCGCCCAACGAGGTGTACCGCGATTTACGCGCGGGAGCGGCCTCAGGTTGGGATTACTCTTCCCGTTGGCTGCGTGATACTGGTCGTCTGGCGAGCATTCGTACCACCCAGTTCATCCCCATCGATCTGAATGCCTTCCTGTTTAAACTGGAGAGCGCCATCGCCAACATCTCGGCGCTGAAAGGCGAGAAAGAGACAGAAGCGCTGTTCCGCCAGAAGGCCAGTGCCCGTCGCGATGCGGTAAACCGTTACCTCTGGGATGATGAAAACGGCATCTACCGCGATTACGACTGGCGACGCGAACAACTGGCGCTGTTTTCCGCTGCCGCCATTGTGCCGCTCTATGTCGGCATGGCGAACCATGAACAGGCCGATCGTCTGGCAAACGCCGTACGCAGCCGGTTACTGACACCTGGCGGGATTCTGGCAAGCGAGTACGAAACCGGTGAACAGTGGGATAAACCCAATGGCTGGGCACCGTTACAATGGATGGCAATTCAGGGATTTAAAATGTATGGCGATGACCTTCTGGGTGATGAAATCGCGCGCAGCTGGCTGAAAACGGTGAATCAGTTCTATCTGGAACAGCACAAAATGATCGAGAAATACCATATTGCCGATGGTGTTCCCCGCGAAGGCGGCGGTGGCGAGTATCCGTTGCAGGATGGGTTTGGCTGGACTAACGGTGTGGTACGCCGTTTAATTGGTTTGTACGGCGAACCATAATATTTTTACAGCCAGCCGCTAACTTCCTGCTGGCTGTAAAATTATCCTCTTCAGGAGGAGATATTTAACATCATTGCCGCCTGGGTGCGATTTTTCACTTCCAGACGGCGATACAGGGATTCCAGATGCGCTTTTACCGTTCCGGTACTGATATTCAGCGCTCTGCCGATCTCCTTATTTGATTCGCCCGCCGCTAACATGGTTAAAATCTCCCGCTGGCGGGCGCTTAACGATTTGAGATCTTTAATGTCCTTTTCCGGCGTCGTCCGCCAGTCTCCAGGCAGAAACATCATCCCCATCGCCGCACTATTTACCGCCAACGCAAATGTCTCGACGGTTGAATCACGAGGCACAATGGCCAGCACATTAAAATGAATAACTTCCTGTAACCACCGTTTATTGCAATCCGTCGCCGTGATTAACACCTTAACCTCAGGAAACTGCACCACGGTTTTTTGCAGCAACCAGTAGCAAAACTCACCATCCTGATCGCCATCGAGCATAACTAAGGCTTCAGGGTAACTTTCCAGCTTTTGCCATAACTCGTCTGCCTGACTGGCCCCCTGAATACTCACTCCTGGAATACGCTGCTGTAAACTGATTTTCATTCCATGAATAAATATTGACTGCCTGTCAAACATGACTATTTGCATAACTGAATCTCCACCTGAATACGTTAAAAAGACTTAAGTAGTGGAAGGGTATTACCCGCGAGAAAAAATAAGAATTCGCCATTTGGCGGTGGCCATTCTACAGAGATGACGCGTAGAAAATAGTTACCGATATAAATAGTTACAGCTAAACGCCTGAAATTACATGTCGAGGGCACTATTTAAAACAATTTTGAGGATTTCCTTATATTGGTGGTTAGTACGCATGCAATTAAAAATGAAACTCCGCGACCACAAGCAAAAATAACAAACGGCAATGAGACAAAAATAAGCACAAATAGCCAACACGTCCTCTATTCACTTTAAAGGGAATCGCTGAAAAATACGCTCTGTTTAGGGGGATTCACCTTTCTCAGAAAGCTATTCCGCCCTTTTCCTGCTGAGAAATCGCCACATTCGTCATGACAACATTGTGAAACCCGGCATTAGATGTTAGAAAAAACAATAAACAATGCGATATGCGCGTTACTGTTTCGCTGTGAACAACAATCGGTCAAAGAAATGGATAAAATTCACGCAATGCAGTTGTTCATCAAAGTCGCGGAGCTGGAAAGTTTTTCCCGCGCGGCGGATTTCTTTGCTTTGCCAAAAGGAAGTGTTTCGCGCCAGATACAGGCACTGGAACATCAACTTGGCACCCAGCTTCTCCAGCGCACCACGCGACGGGTCAAACTCACGCCAGAAGGCATGACCTATTATCAACGAGCAAAAGATGTGTTGAGTAATCTCAGCGAACTGGACGGTCTGTTTCAACAGGATGCCACCAGTATCAGCGGTAAATTACGCATCGACATCCCGCCAGGAATCGCGAAAAGCCTGTTACTGCCGCGCCTGTCGGAATTTCTCTATCTGCATCCGGGAATTGAGCTGGAACTGAGTAGCCATGACCGTCCGGTAGATATTCTTCATGATGGTTTTGATTGCGTGATACGCACTGGCGCGTTACCGGAAGATGGCGTTATCGCCCGTCCCCTCGGCAAACTGACCATGGTCAACTGTGCCAGTCCGCACTATCTGACGCGCTTTGGTTATCCGCAAAGCCCCGATGATCTGACTTCACACGCAATAGTGCGTTATACACCGCACCTGGGTGTACATCCGTTAGGTTTTGAGGTTGCCAGCGTTAATGGCGTCCAGTGGTTTAAGTCTGGCGGCATGTTGACGGTAAACAGTAGCGAAAACTATCTCGCCGCCGGTCTTGCCGGTCTGGGGATTATTCAGATCCCGCGCATTGCCGTGCGCGAAGCCCTGCGTGCCGGGCGGCTTATTGAAGTGTTGCCAGGCTACCGTGCCGAGCCGCTCTCCCTTTCGCTGGTTTACCCGCAGCGTCGGGAGCTTTCCCGGCGTGTAAACCTGTTTATGCAGTGGCTGGCTGGCGTAATGAAAGAGCACCTGGACTGACCGACTATACTTTTTAAGAATGACCACGACAGAAGGACAAAAGAGCGGATGACGCAGGAAAACGAGATCAAACGTCCCACCCAGGATCTGGAGCACGAGCCGATTAAGCAGTTGGATAATAGCGAGAAAGGCGGCAAAGTTAGCCAGGCGCTGGAAACCGTCACCACCACTGCCGAAAAAGTCCAACGCCAACCGGTTATTGCGCACCTGATTCGCGCGACAGAACGCTTTAACGATCGGCTGGGTAACCAGTTTGGTGCGGCTATCACCTATTTCTCATTTTTATCGATGATCCCGATTTTGATGGTGTCGTTTGCCGCAGGGGGCTTTGTGCTGGCCTCCCATCCGATGTTGCTACAGGATATCTTCGACAAAATTCTGCAAAACATCAGCGATCCGACGCTAGCCGCCACGTTGAAAAACACCATCAACACCGCCGTTCAGCAGCGTACGACTGTAGGGCTTGTCGGCCTGGCGGTGGCGCTTTATTCCGGCATCAACTGGATGGGTAACCTGCGTGAAGCGATTCGTGCCCAGTCGCGCGATGTCTGGGAACGCTCGCCGCAAGATCAGGAGAAGTTCTGGGTAAAATATCTGCGTGATTTTATTTCGCTGATTGGTTTGTTGATTGCGCTGATTGTGACGCTTTCGATCACCTCGGTTGCCGGTTCGGCGCAGCAAATGATTATTAGCGCCCTGCACCTGAACAGCATTGAGTGGCTGAAACCGACGTGGCGGTTGATTGGCCTGGCGATTTCCATCTTCGCCAACTATCTGCTTTTCTTCTGGATCTTCTGGCGGTTACCGCGCCACCGTCCGCGCAAAAAAGCCCTGATTCGCGGAACATTTCTGGCTGCTATTGGTTTTGAAGTGATTAAAATCGTGATGACCTACACCCTGCCATCGCTGATGAAATCCCCCTCTGGCGCAGCATTTGGTTCCGTGCTGGGGCTGATGGCATTTTTCTACTTCTTCGCCCGTTTGACGCTGTTTTGCGCGGCGTGGATTGCCACCGCCGAATATAAAGACGACCCGCGAATGCCAGGGAAAACGCAGCCTTAAAATAGGCCGGATGCGGCGTAAACGCCTTATCCGGCATACGATTTTATTCGGCCTGGCTCCCCGTAGGCCGGATAAGATGCGCCAGCATCGCATCCGGCTATAATGCGCACATAACCTCTTGAAACTCTTCCCCAGAGCCTCTTCAGCCATCTATTTGGGAGCAAACAATTTCATTCCAACTCATAACCCCAGCATATAAATCCAGTTGGTAACTTTTATTTAACCTGAAACCAGTTTTATCCACTATTTATAAAATTATGTGAAGCATTTCATAGAAGAAAAATCACTGGCCTAAACATTATCCCCTTTTTGCCTGGTTTTTGACCATTTCCGCGATTTGTTACACATTGAAATATCACTTTTGCTGTGCGTAATATGGCTATTCGTTAGCCAAAAAATAAGAAAAGATTATGCAAGCAACAGCCACAACACTCGACCACGAGCAAGAATACACGCCGATCAACTCGCGTAATAAAGTCCTTGTCGCCTCTCTCATTGGCACGGCCATTGAGTTCTTCGACTTTTACATTTACGCCACTGCGGCCGTTATTGTGTTTCCGCATATCTTCTTCCCGCAGGGCGATCCAACGGCAGCAACGCTACAGTCGCTCGCCACCTTCGCCATCGCCTTCGTCGCGCGCCCCATTGGCTCTGCCGTTTTTGGTCATTTTGGCGATCGCGTTGGGCGTAAAGCGACGCTGGTCGCCTCGTTGCTAACGATGGGGATTTCGACCGTGGTGATTGGTCTGCTGCCGGGCTATGCCACGATTGGTATTTTCGCCCCACTGCTGCTGGCGCTGGCTCGATTTGGTCAGGGTCTGGGCTTAGGCGGTGAATGGGGCGGCGCGGCGCTGCTGGCGACTGAAAACGCCCCACCGCGCAAACGTGCACTGTATGGCTCCTTCCCACAGCTGGGCGCACCGATTGGCTTCTTCTTTGCCAACGGCACTTTCTTGCTGCTTTCCTGGCTACTGACCGATGAGCAGTTTATGAGCTGGGGCTGGCGTGTGCCATTTATCTTCTCGGCGGTGCTGGTCATTATCGGCCTGTATGTTCGCGTGTCGCTGCATGAGTCGCCGGTGTTTGAGAAAGTCGCTAAAGCGAAAAAACAGGTGAAGATCCCGCTGGGTACGCTGCTGACCAAACATGTTCGCGTAACCGTACTGGGTACGTTCATCATGCTGGCAACATATACGCTGTTTTACATCATGACGGTCTACTCTATGACCTTCAGTACCGCCGCCGCGCCAGTTGGGCTTGGCCTGCCACGTAACGAAGTGTTGTGGATGCTGATGATGGCAGTTATTGGTTTTGGCGTGATGGTGCCAGTCGCCGGATTACTGGCTGATGCCTTTGGTCGCCGTAAAAGCATGGTAATTATCACCACGCTGATCATCCTGTTCGCGCTGTTCGCCTTTAACCCGCTGCTCGGTTCTGGCAACCCGATTCTGGTTTTTGCCTTCCTGCTGCTGGGGTTAAGTCTGATGGGGCTGACCTTCGGGCCGATGGGCGCGCTGTTACCAGAGCTGTTCCCAACAGAAGTGCGTTACACCGGAGCATCGTTCTCTTACAACGTAGCGTCGATTCTCGGGGCTTCCGTTGCGCCGTATATCGCAGCCTGGTTGCAGACTAACTACGGGTTAGGTGCGGTGGGGTTATATCTGGCGGCGATGGCTGGCTTGACGTTAATCGCCCTGCTGCTGACCCATGAGACGCGACATCAGTCGTTGTAAGTATCGTGTGGGCAGCCACCCTCACCCCAGCCCTCTCCCTGAAAGGGAGAGGGAGAAAAGCGGAGCGAGATGTTATATCGCGAACATAACAGCCCTCCCCCAGAAAGTGAACGGAAAAGCGGTACTCGTTGTTTCAACACGTACAAAACAGTCCCCTCGCCCCTTTGGGGAGAGGGTTAGGGTGAGGGGAACACGCTGCTCCCGAACTCACCAGCAAACACAATCCAACCTCATCACTTCTTCATCTGCGACAATATCGTCCGACACTGATTAGCCTCCCCTTCGGAAGGTGAGATCAGTGCCAGTAACGCCGCCGCCGGTGTTACCAGCGTTGCCAGTGCCGCAGCAACAGCACCACGGGCAATCAACGGCCCGGCTTTCACCCCAGCCTGCGGATTTTTAAACGTCCCACGCACATACAGCGGCGAACGCAGTGTGATAATCCGAATCCCTTTACTCTCCGGATCAATAGTCAAATCCAGCTGTTCCGAAGCAAAACTTGCCGTGCCGGTAACATTAATCAACGCGTTCTCAGTATCGAAAGCAAAAATCTGCGGGCGCGCCACGCCGTTGGCAATATTCAGATTCGCCGCCGCGCAGTTCACCCGCACCTCATCGTCACCAAATATCGCACCGACAATGTAGTTGCCGACATTCAGCCCAACAATCTCCATCAGGTTGCGGCTCACCAGCCCGTCATTCATCAACAGTTTCAGGTTGCCGTTACTGTTGCCTAAAAGTGCCGCCACCGAGTTACCGCTACCGCGTAGTTCCGCGTCACCGTTCATTTCCCCCAGCGTCTTCTGCATCAGTTCCACATCGGGCATCAGTTCTTTCAGTTTCAGTCGACGAGCCTGAATATCTGCCCGCCCCTGCATCGGCTTTTTATCGCCTTCCAGATGAATATTCGCCGCAATGCTGCCGCCCGCCATGCCAAATTTCAGCGGTTGCAGGCGCAGGTCAGCATTTTTGAGGATGATATGAGTAGAAAGATCGCTAATCGGCAGGCTACTGCCATGCTCAATGCGCCGCCCTTTGAAGCGAACATCGGCATCCATAACGTCCCATTTATCGGTTTCGAAGCGGTCATAAGGCAGCACTTTGCCCGCAGGCTGAACGCTTTTTTCGCCCTTCTTCTGTTCAGACCGTTTCGACTTTTCTGCCCCTTTCCCGGAGTCAACGCCAATTAACGGTCCCAGGTCCGCCAGCCGCAATTGCCGCGACTCGACATCACCTTCCAGTTTTGGTCGTGGCTTTCCGGTGGTGTAGACCAGAGAACCGTGGATATCGCTATCGCCAATTCGCCCATTAAAACCGCGATAATCAAAGACCGACGATTTTTCAGTGTCGATTTTCGCTACCAGCCGACCATCCGTTTCAAACGGCGGGGTATCGGGCAGCAGAACGCCCGTCAGTTCATAGAGATCACCCAGTGAATCGCCAGAAAATTTAAGCCGTAAATCGACACCGCCCATCTTCATTGGGTCATTCACGACGCCATCAAAAGCAACACGGGTGTTACCAGAGCGGAAATCAGCCTGTACCGGAAACGGCGTCCCTTCGCCACGCAGCGCCAGCATACCGCCTATTTTTCCCGTACCCGTGAGCGGTTCACCGTTATAACGTCCCTGCGCCTTCAGGCCAAAAACGTAATCGCCCACCTTTTCTTTATCCGCTTTACCTTTCGATCCAGTAACTTCGCTGAACGGCAGCGGCTTGCCTAACGGATCAACAAAAATCTCCAGATCCGCTTTGCTTACTTTGTCATCAATGGCGATCCGCCCTTGATCGAAAAGAATATTATCCAGCCGAAACGACCATGCCGACGGCTTTGCATTCGCGTCTTTGTTATCATCGTTGGCGAGATTAAACGTCCAGTTATTGTTCTTTTCGGAGAGGCGAATCAGGCGCGCGTCGGGCTTTTCGAGCTTGATCCACGGCAGCCAGACCGTTTTGGTCAGCAGCGCCAGCGGGGCCAGCGTTGCCTCTACGCGTGGCAAATGCACCATCGTGACTTCGGGAATATCCGGTGGATTGCCAAGAATGATGTCTTCCGCGTGTACATGGGGCCACGGCACCCAGCTGCGCCAGCCAGTTTCTTGTTTTTGCCGCTCCCACACCACGCCCAGATCGCCACGGATAGCGAACGGACGATTCAACTCCGCAGAGACTTTCTGGTTGATGGTCGGTTTGAGTCGATTCCAGTCAAAAGTTGCAATCAAAATGATCGCCACGACAATCAACAACAAGAAAGCCCCTGAAATCGCAGCGGTTATTTTGCCTGCCTTGCTCATCGTTCGCTTCCTCATATTCTTCCTGTGCCAGTCCTAAAGATAGTCCAGCCAGGCGGAAAATGAGGCAGCTTATAGCGCCAGAACCGCCGTATTCAGCGTTTCTATCGGTGCCGGGCGTGAAAGAAACCAGCCTTGTGCGGCGAATGCGGGCGAGTTCTGAACATCACGCCACTCTTCCGGTGTTTCTACGCCCTCGACAATCACCCCGCGACAATAGCGATTCATTAGATGTAAAAGCTGAGAAAAGAGTGTGCGGCCTTCCGGCGACTGACGCAGCATCACGAACAGCTCTCGCGCGATTTTGATGTAGTCATAACGCACTTCACTTAGCGCAGAGAAATTTGCCATCCCGGTGCCAAAATCATCCAGCCACAGCGGGCCAAATTCACACATCGAGGCAAAGGTTGAATCTTTCGGCAGGCGGATGTGTTCCACCAGTTCGAAACGCAGCCAGGGAAGACGCTCAATCTGGCGCAGGATTTTTGGTTGCTGACGCAGGGCGATGAGCGTAGGGCCATCAATATTGACCGATGCCAGCAGGCCGTGCTCTATAAAGAAGTCGGCTTTTTGCGCCAACAAATCAATCTGCTCTTTCACAACCTCCATCCGATGGCTGACGGTGATTTCAGTAAAATAGCGATCCGGCGGCAGGCGTTGCGAAGGGTTCAAGGGATGCGTGACCACCGTTAATAGCTCCACGGCCATTAACCGCCCGCATGTTTGATAGATCGGCTGCCAGGTGTAAGCACGCTCACACTGCAACCAAAAACGCCGTTCCTGCAAGCTCTCGATGCTTGCTTCAGGGTTGCTTATTCGCTGGATAACCTGCCTTATCATCAAAGATGTCCTGTGTTTAAAAGTGATGCTGCCCGGACTCGACAAAGATTATCGGCGCGTAAGGGCAGAACTTTACCGCCTGGCCGGGGTAAATTTCCTCACTCCACAACGGAATCTTTCAGGAATACGTCCTGGCTCAAAAAAATAATGGAACACTGTTTTAATATGGTTGACCAGCAAACCACCACAGCGCAAACTAACGCTAATTTTTTACAGATCAGGTTCACGACTATGTCCAAAAAGATTGCCGTGATTGGCGAATGCATGATTGAGCTTTCCGAGAAAGGCGCGGACGTTAAGCGCGGTTTCGGCGGCGATACCCTGAACACTTCCGTCTATATCGCCCGTCAGGTCGATCCTGCGGCATTAACCGTTCATTACGTAACGGCGCTGGGAACGGACAGTTTTAGCCAGCAAATGCTGGACGCCTGGCACGGCGAGAACGTTGATACTTCCCTGACCCAACGGATGGAAAACCGTCTGCCGGGCCTTTACTACATTGAAACCGACAGCACCGGTGAACGTACGTTCTACTACTGGCGTAACGAAGCCGCTGCCAAATTCTGGCTGGAGAGCGAGCAGTCTGCGGCGATTTGCGAAGAGCTGGCGAATTTCGATTATCTCTACCTGAGCGGGATTAGCCTGGCGATCTTAAGCCCGACCAGCCGCGAAAAGCTGCTTTCCCTGCTGCGCGAATGCCGCGCCAACGGCGGAAAAGTGATTTTCGACAATAACTATCGTCCGCGCCTGTGGGCCAGCAAAGAAGAGACACAGCAGGTGTACCAACAAATGCTGGAATGCACGGATATCGCCTTCCTGACGCTGGACGACGAAGACGCGCTGTGGGGTCAACAGCCGGTGGAAGACGTCATTGCGCGCACCCATAACGCGGGCGTGAAAGAAGTGGTGGTGAAACGCGGGGCGGATTCTTGCCTGGTGTCCATTGCTGGCGAAGGGTTAGTGGATGTTCCGGCGGTGAAACTGCCGAAAGAAAAAGTGATCGATACCACCGCAGCTGGCGACTCTTTCAGTGCCGGTTATCTGGCGGTACGTTTAACGGGCGGCAGTGCGGAAAACGCGGCGAAACGCGGGCACCTGACCGCAAGTACCGTTATTCAGTATCGCGGCGCGATTATCCCGCGTGAGGCGATGCCAGCGTAAAAGCAGCATATGCAAAAGGCTGGATAAAGTGTTACCCCTCTATCCAGCTCATCCATAAATACCTGATGATTGTGCTAACTCATCACCATCAGGCATTACTGTGCAGGTGGAATATCCGTCACTTCAGGATGTACGTCATCCGTGGCGACAGAGGTGGTCGCAGCGGTGGTAGATGGGGCCATGATTTGATCCCAGGCCGCCTGCAACGCTTTCATGTTAAATTCCGGCTCGCCTTTCGGCTGCAGCAGTATTAACGCCATATCATTCGACAACTGCTGACGCAGATCCTGATTTAACATCTCCACCGTCAGGCTGTTAAGGAAATCCTGCCGCAGTTTCTGATACTGCTCCGGCGCGATATCGACGACCTGATTTTGCAACGAACGCATCCGCTGACCCATCAGAATATCGGTATCAGCCCGCGCATAGGCGGCAAACAGTTTCTGCAGCTCCAGTTTCTTTTGCGCCACTAACGCATTGAACTCTTCTTCCGGCAGACCTTTATCGCGAACCTTCGCCAGTTCACGCGCCACCAGATTAAGGTTGCTGTTCAGCTTGTCGTTTGGTGATTCGATGTTGATGGCACACTGCGCACGCAGATACAGCACACGGCAGTCAAATCCAAGACCGATGTCTTTGCTGTTACTGGCGCTTAACGCTTGCTGAACATGCCAGAACAGCGCCTCGCGGGCCAGGTCCGCACGCCAGTAGCGCAGCAGTGCGGCTGATTCACGAATCGGCTGCCACGGCGTATCCCACATGATAGATAACCGGTCCTGACGCACCGCGTCAGTCATAATACTCACCGCTTCCGCACGCAGCGGAGAAAGCGTCGGCACCGGAGCTGGCGTTTCACGTTTGCCTTTCAGTTCGCCAAACGTTTTGTTGATTTGGTCGACAACCGAGCGCGCATCCACGTTTCCCACCACCAGTAGCGTCATTGCATCCGGGGTGTACCATTTCTGATAGAAATCTTTAATTTTTTCCGCTTCAACGGGTTGTTTCAGCGGATCGGCAGGATCGTGACCTAACAAGGTTGATCCTTTCAGACGATAACGCCACCAGCCCTCTTTAGTATCGGCAGGCCAGGTTGCCACCATGTCCTGACTTTGCAGCGCGTGGTTGATGGTTTCTGGTGTGATAGTCAGTTTGCCAGTGGCATTTGCCAGGTAAGAGAGCGCCTCTTTCAGCAAATCGTTACGGTTATTGGGCAAACTCAGATTAAACAGCGTAGTGTCATACGAGACAATTACCGGCGGCATCGGGCGTTTAGGGTCGATCCCCTGCTGCCACAATGAACGCGCCTGTGCTGCGTCAAGGCCACCGCTTTGCGTTAGCGCAATACGAGGGATGGCGTGACTGTAACCGCTCTGTTGTGTACTTTCGGCGAGCGAACCGGTATTAACCAGCAGGCGAATTTCAACACGATCGCTGGGACGCTGGGGGGTGGTCAGCACTTGCCACTGTAAACCGTTGGAAAGCGTCCCCTGTTGCCATGCTGGATCAGGCTGGAGCGCATCTGCCTGCACATAGCCAGCAGTGGCCATCATCAGCAAACCGCCCGCTAAAAGTCGAATTTTTGTGCCCTGCATGTGAACCCCTGATCAACTATCCTGGTAATAAAAAAACTGCCCGTTGTCGGTCAGTCTAAATGACGTTAAAAACACTTCGTGTTAGACCGCAAGAACATGAAAATGTCACGGAAGAAGTGAAATAAACCTGAACTCACCCAGGTGGTAAGTTCAGGCACAGGGGTCAATTATGCGCAAACACCCGCACTCGGGGAAGGGAGTGCGGGCATAAGTGATGAGATTAAGAGGATAATTCGTGCGTTTTGCCATCCGGCGCACGATTATTCAGCACATCGTCCAGTTTTTTGTGGTCCAGTTCTTTCACCCACTTAGCAACGACAATGGTCGCTACGCCGTTACCGACCAGGTTAGTCAGCGCACGAGCTTCTGACATAAAGCGGTCGATACCGAGGATCAGCGCCAGACCCGCTACCGGCAAATGGCCCACCGCAGAGAGCGTCGCCGCCAGCACGATAAAGCCACTACCCGTTACCCCTGCCGCCCCTTTAGAAGAAAGCAGCAACACGATTAACAGCGTGATTTGGTGGACGATATCCATCTGACTGTTAGTGGCCTGGGCGATAAACACCGCCGCCATTGTCAGGTATATCGATGTGCCATCAAGGTTAAACGAGTAGCCTGTCGGGATGACCAGCCCCACCACCGATTTACGGCAGCCGAGTTTCTCCATCTTGTCGAGCATACGCGGCAGCGCCGACTCGGAAGATGAAGTCCCCAGTACAATCAGCAGTTCTTCACGGATGTAGCGGATAAATTTGAAGATACTGAAACCAGTCGCTTTAGCGATTGAACCCAATACCAGCACCACAAACAGGATACAGGTAATGTAGAAACAGATAATCAGCTGCCCCAGTTGCACCAGTGTGCCGACGCCGTATTTACCGATGGTAAACGCCATTGCCCCGAACGCACCAATAGGTGCCAGACGCATGATCATATTGATGATGCCGAAGATGACCTGCGAGAAACTTTCGATGACGTTAAAAATCAGTTGGCCTTTGCTGCCCAGACGGTGGAGCGCAAAACCAAACAGTACGGCAAACAGCAGCACCTGCAGAATGTTACCGCTGGCAAATGCGCCAATGACGCTCGCCGGGATGACATCCATAATGAAGGCGACAATGCCCTGGTCTTTCGCCTGATCGGCGTAAACCGCTACCGCTTTCGCATCAAGCGTTGCCGGATCGACGTTCATTCCGGCACCAGGCTGCACGACGTTAACGATGATAAGACCAATAATCAGCGCGATGGTACTGACAATCTCAAAGTAAAGCAGTGCGACTGCGCCGGTACGACCGACCGCCTTCATGCTTTCCATGCCCGCAATGCCCGTTACGACGGTACAAAAGATGACAGGAGCGATGATCATCTTAATGAGCTTAACGAAGCCGTCGCCAAGCGGTTTCATTTGCTCGCCTATTTCAGGATAGAAATGGCCAAGGAGAATACCAATGGCTATCGCTGTCAGGACCTGAAAGTAAAGGCTTTTAAACAGAGAGGTTTTCATAGGGTGTCCTTTAGTAAAACCACAGGTCTTGTAAGGTTATGGGGTACCTGCGGCCTTAAAATAACACCCAGACAACATCACAGAAATGTACCTGGATCATAATTGAAACAAAAAGGTTAAAAAGTTTGAGCTGGCTCGCACAAACCAGCACTTTTTAAAGTTTTGTAATCAGTTTGGGGTAGCTACTTTTCTTCCAGGTAACTCTCTTCGAAGATTTCAATAGGGAGTGGGCGAGCAAAAAGGAAGCCCTGGGCAATACCAACGCCCGCTTTTGCCAGCCAGTCGCGTTGTGCTTCAGTCTCCACGCCTTCGGCAATCATTTGTAAGTTCAGGCTCTGCGCCAGCATGATAATTGCAGCAATCATGCTGCTATCTTCCGGCAAGCCTTCAACAAACATTTTGTCGATTTTCAGTACGTCGATTGGCAACGATTTCATATGCTGCAGCTGACGCAGCCCTGCGTAGCCCATGCCGAAATCATCCAGCGCCACCCGAACTCCGGCATTGCGCAGCGGACGGAGGATTGCCACCGCAGCATGAGGGTCGTCAATACGTCGGCTTTCTGTCACTTCCAGAATCAGTGTTCCCGGCTGAATGCGATAGCGGGTTAACAGTTCCAGCATATCCGCCACCATATTCGGGTGCATCAGTTGCAGCGCAGAGAGGTTTACCGACAAGGGCAGCATAATGCCGCGCTCTTGCCAGGCTGCAAGCAATCGACAGGACTCTTCCAGCACCCAGTGACCGACGGTAACCATCAGCCCACAGCACTCAATGCGATCGATTAAGCCATCCGGCAGGTCCCAACTGCCATCCGGTTGCTGGATACGCAGTAACACTTCCGCACTGACCAGTTTACCGCTGGTCATCTCGACCTGTGGCTGTAACCAAATTGCAAACTGATGATTTTCCAGTGCATTAAGGATATCGCTCTCTTCCGTCAACCGCTTCTGGGCGGCTTCCATCTGCTGCGGATCAAAGAACTGAATCTGATTCTTGCCTTTATGGCGAGCGGTAAATGCCGCAGAAATAGCGCGACTGTAAAGCTGTTCGGCGGTGAGATCGCCGTAGAACATCGCCACGCCAATGCTACAGTGCGGACGGAGTTGAATACGTTCAATCGGCAGGCGCTCGCTCATGATAGTGAGCACTTGCTGACCTAAGGTGATTGCGTGCCACGGTTCCTGTACACCGTTGGCAATGACAGCAAAGTCATAACCGCTAATCTGCGCGAGGATCATACGTGGCGACAGTACCGATTTGAGTTTTTCCACCAGCGTCAGCAGCAGAATTTCTCGTTGCGCCTCTTTCAGCACGCCCGCAGTATCACGCAGGGTTTCACAGGTGATGATCATCAGCGCGGTGGTTTGTTTACGCGCGACAACCTGCTCCAGCATCTCCATCAGCAAGGCTTTGTTCGGCAAATCCGACACCGGGAAGCGCATCGCATTTTCGTTCTGTTCTTCATAATGGCGCTGCAGCAATTGCTGGTTGAGGTTGTAACTGCGCACCAACATACCGATTTCATCGTCCTGATGCAGACGCGGTAATGCCAGTTGGTGACCAACAAGCTCCTGGGCTGGGATGGCGTTAAGTTCGCGAGCAATATTGCGTAACGGATGCAAAATCAGGCGGTTAATGCACCAGCTGATGGCGACGGTCAGGATAAGCGACAAAAGTAAGTAAATGGTCACTAACGTTGAGAGGGTGCTCATCACGAACTTATACATACGGAAGGAATCCGCCTGTAGTACCAGATAGGCAATTGGCTGCGGGTTTGCCGGACGTTCGAGCGAGTAAACGCCCAGCGAGATTTGAACCGGTAGCTCAAACAGGCGAGTAACCATTACCGGCACCGGGCGCTCTGGAATAAAACTTTTACGCAGCGCCTGGAACTGGTTAGGCAGCACTACATCGGCACGGCTGACCACGCCTGCCGGTTTAATGCTGGCAAGAATAGCTTCCGCTTCGGGAATATCGCCTTTCAAAATAGCTGAAGATAAGGGTTCGCGGACAGAGCGAGCAATGCTTTCCAGTTGCGTAGCCGTGTTATAGCGATTCTGTTGGACCAGATGGAACAGCAAAACGGTGCAAAAAATAAAAACGAACACCAGGACAACGGCTGCCACCATTGCCATCTGCTTGATTGTTAACGAGCGACTTACGCGCAAATTGTCTCCCCCCGGAAATCCCAGATTGCCGCCCGAGTATACCCGATCGCAGCGGCATTAAGAGAGGCGCTATCTGAAAACTTACCAGTCGGCGTAAGGTATCAGCGGCTGCGGCGGTAAATCCATGTCACCCTGCCATCCGGCGGCGGAATAACGTACGTAGAGCAGGAAATGGCTGGGTGCGTAATCTTTCGCCTGCTGGATATCAATTGCCGTGCCAACAAACCAGTTGGAAGTAACACGTCGTTCAAGTAATGCCCGCGCCGTGTAGCCGAAGCCCTGACTGCTGCCGCCATCGTTGGATTGCCGCGCAGCTTCTTCCTGCCAGTCGGTCGGGATCAGATTCATCAGCGGATAACGCGGCATGGTTTTGGTGCGTGAATGCGACCACGAGCCAGACGCCCCCAGCTCCCACGACCAGTTTTCCGTGCGCTCCCGCCACATCACCGGTATGGCAAACGACAGGTATTCCTGCGGACTGTAGTAACCGCCCTGACCGAGTGAGTAGCCACTCAGATCTTTGTCGTAATGCCAGATCATGTTGTTCAGGCCGATTGTGACGCGGCGATTGTTCTGGTTAATGACCTTATAGTAATAGCCCGTCATCCAGCGCACGCGCCAGTTATCTTCGACATTTTTACCGGTTAACTGGTCGACACTAAGCGATGCCCAGACGCCGTTTGCTTCACCTTTATCGTAGCTCAGACTTAGCCCCACACCGTCGGCACGTACGCCACCCCATTTTTTCCCGGTATTGCTCGGGGAGTCTTTTTGCCCACCAAAGGCCAGCAAAGAACTGGAGATGGGCCGACGGTGGGCGTTAACGGTGTAACCCAGCGGCCCGATATCATCGCTGTAACTGATGCCGCCGACCACATCCACCACGTTGAAGCCCATCGGCGTGGTACCGATATCCCAGCTCCAGACGTCATTTCGCCAGCCGACCGCCACGCTGGCACCGGAATCCGACTGGCTGCGGTTGCCGCTACAGTCCTGTAATGTACAGGTGCCCCAGTTGTCATCCCATTTGCCATCGGCATTAGTGGAGAAACTGCCGACGTTCATATTGACGAAATCACTGCGAAAGAACATCCGCCCGTCAGAATACGGCGCATCCACCTGCAACATGGTAGTGTGCGCTTTCAGATCGGAGTAACCACCGGTGCCGCTCGAACCCCAGTAATCGTGCTCGAGGGTGACGTTAAGATCCTGCTGGCGATAGAGGTCCGCCGCATCGCTGCGCACGCCGCGTTTCAGCCAGTCATCTTTCTCGTCGTTACGGGTCAGTCGGGTGAATGTGTCGTTATCCTGCGGACGCGTCGTAGTCACACCGGATGCGACCATGGCGTCTTTGTAGGTTTCCAGCGCCTGCTTTGGATCGCCCGCCTGCGCTTCAAACTTCGCACCGTCGCGCAGCACCATCGCGCTTTCCATCGACGGTGGCTGAGATTTTGCCTGCGGGATCAACTTATTAAACGTCTGCTGCGCCGCTGCGGTATCTCCAAGCTGCGCCTGCGCCAGCGCCACGCGCCGCTGTGTGTTCAGCGAGGCGTTATCGGTAGCGGGCAGTTTCGCCAGCTGGCTACGTGCCGCCGCTGTGTCACCGGCAGCAATATCCACTTCCGTCAGCCCCAGAATGGCATCGGCGTTAGTTGGCTCCCGCGTCAGGACATTCTGATATGCAGCGCGGGCGGCGGTGTAATCACGTCGCTGCTGCGCCCAGTCAGCCAGCGTGAGGTCAATACGCGTGGAAGGTGGTTGCTGACGCAGCATCGCTTCCGCTTCAGCTTCTTTGCCGCTTTCTCGCAGGCGATTAGCGGTTTCCAGCACCTGATCGCTTTGCAGTCGATTAACCAGCTCCTGAATATTGCTGTTCCACTGCGCGCGCGGCAGGCTGTTGATATGCGCCAGCGCCGCTCTGTCCTGGTCATGACCAGAGAGGTACAGCCCGTAAGCGTAAACCTGCTCCGGGTCGTTCGGCTTCTGCTGCGCCAGATTGCGCATTAACGTATCGGCCTGGCTGCGTTGTCCGGCCTGCCAGAGATCCTGCGAAAGTCGGTAAGTAATCCATACGCTGCCGGGGTCCAGCGCCAGTCGTTGCCGCTGAAGTGCTGCCGCCTGCGCCCATTTGCCCTGGTTTTCCAGTGCCTCTGCCTGCTGTGCCAGACGGTCGTTTTGCAGGCTGCGTTCGATATCATCAATGCTACGCCGCTGACTGGCAGAGAGCGAGGCGATAAACGCTTCAGCTTTTTCTGGCGATTGCTGGCGGTAAATATTTGCCAGCCCGCGCACGGCGTTAGTGTTGCCGCTGTCCATACGCAAGGTCTGCTGATAATAACGTTCGGCGGCGGGATAATCTTTTCGCGCCATCGCCACATCGCCCAGCCCCAGCACTGCATAACTGTCGGTGTTATCGACATTACGCGCCTGCTGGAACAGGCGTTCTGCCCGGTCAGGATTATTGGCTTTCAGCGCAGCATCGCCCTGCTGGATCGCCAGCCAGTAGCGGTTTACTTTCAGCAGACTGTTCCATTTGTCGTTGTTGCTGCTGTGCGGGTCCAGTGCGAGGGCTTTTTCCAGATTCGCCACTGCATTGGCGCGATCGCCTTTCTGAGAATACGCCTGGCCCAGCGCCCCCAGAGCTTCACTGTCTTTCGGGTTCGCCCGCACCGCCTGTTGTAGTTCGGGAATGGCTTTACCCGCCATACCAGAGTCCACCGCCGCTAAACCTTGCGCACGAGCGCGGAAAGCAGGATCGGCCAGCTGTTTTTGCTGTTCTGCCAGTTGCGATTGCGCAGCCGCCACGCTATCGCCATCACTAAAGATCGAGAGATATTTTTTCAGCGCCGACACACTGGCATCACTGACGGGCATGTCTTTAATCTGCCCGTACCAGATTTTAGAGGCCCCTTCGCGCCCGGCGTTCGATTTTGCCATCTGTTCCAGGACGGCAAAACCTTCGTCACGGCGATCGCTACTAAACAGCAATAGCGCCAGATTGTTTTGCAGGCCCGTATTGCCCGGTGCATCCGCATTGATGCGTTTTAACTGATTAATCGCTTCGCCACGGCGAGCCGGAATTTTCGCCACCGTACTCCAGTACTCGACAGCAATGTCACCTTCCGGCGGCGCACCGTTGAACAGTTTGTTGTAACTCGCCACAGCTTCTTCTGCATGACCGGTCGTCGCCTGCAATCGTGCCTGTTGCAGTGCCTGACGACCATCCGGCGTGGAAAGTAGCATCGTAGTCCGCGACGATTTATACGCATTTGAACTCGGCGCTAACTGCGACAGCCGATCGAGCTGTTTTTGCGCGCCATCAATATCGCCCTGACGTAACAAAGAACGGAAACGGGCGGCAACGACGTCCGGGTTATTCGGATCAATAAGTTCCAGCCGATATAACGACTGTTGCACCAGATCTTCACGATGGGTCGCTTCGCCTAACCGAACTTGCTCCAGCAACTGTTGCTGAGCGGTTGGTGCTGCCTCGACCATCGGCATGACGGCCAGACCGAGGGAAAGCGTGAATATGTTTAGTGTGAATTTGCGCATTCCTGGCCCCAGTCAGGTAATAACTCACCTTTTGTCGAGAAGCGGAAACGGTGTTGATCCCAGCCTTGTCCAAACAGGGTCAGCACATAGTTGTAATAGGCATCGCTGCCGGGAAAGTTATCGGCCACGCGCTGGCGCTGAACGGCCTGCGCATCGCGGTTTTGTAAAAAGGGCAGCATGGCGGCAGAAAAACCGACCGGTCCTTTACCCTGCGCTTTCCCCGTAGCCACATCCACTTTTTCCGGCGGATAACCGTTTTTCTCAGTGAATGTCGCCATCGGTTTAAACCGGTTGAGCATCCGCGCTTTTTGCGGATCGCTGTCAGGCATCATGCCTACCCACATGTAAACGCGGATAGCGTCGTAGCTGCTGATCAATGTTTTTTCGGCTTTTAGCTGCCAGCCTTTGTCTTTCTCATAGCGCACCCAGTCTGGCGAAAAACCTTTCGGGGCGGTTTCCAGCAATAAACGTTGATTGGTTTCGCGCAGCGTGGTCCACGGCGCGCCAAAGCGGGTGAAATACTGCGCCAGCGTCGGCGGCAGGTAGCTGGGGTTAAAACGCCAGCTGTTATCCTCAGCAAAACCCACTTTGCCCGGTAACAACATGGAACCCAGCCCAGGCACCGTCACCACTTCCTCCCGCGCGATACGTTTTAGCAACGCGCTGCCGATGTCGGTATAACGCTGCTCTTTCCACAAACGCCCCGCCTCCAGCAACGACCAGGCCATCCAGACATCACCATCGGAGGCCGAATTGCTGTCCAGCACTTCCCACTTACTGTTCTCTTTCTTGCCCCACAGCCAGGCGGGCAAACGTTCTTTTAAAGAACCCTGAGCGAGATTGTTCTGCGTCCAGTCGAGAATATTATCGAAAGCTACACGGTCGTTAGCCGCCAGGGCAAAGAACATACCGTAACTTTGCCCTTCGGAGGTGGTGATTTTGCGCGCGTCGCTGGGGTCGATGACGCGCCCTTCCTGACTGATGTAATCCTTTTTAAACTGCTCCCAGGCAGGCCAGGTACAGGCTGCCTGAACACTAAAGGCAGCCAACAGCAGCATCGTCACGATTCCACTACGCAACACATTCATCTTCAATTACTCGTTATCCGGGTTAAGACGACGACGACTAATAATTCGCAGCAGACGCCACAGTACCCATGCCAGCAATATCACACTGATAGCCGCCAGCACCGCCAGCAGAATCGGATGGTTTGCCAGCGCATACCACAAGCGCTCGAACCACGGCAGATGACCTACGTAATAAACGTCGCCAACACGTAGGCTGTTGATACCGGACTCGCGGATCACCGCGACCGAACCGAACATGGTGGCGCGTTTGCCGCTATCGTTCACCGCATCGTTAAGCATTTCATAACCGCGTGGGCTATCTGCCAACAGCGCAATCACGCTGCGCTGGTCGTTATACGGCGACTGGAAGCCAATCACCGCCGCCATCGCACCGGAAGAGGTCAGCGTTGACCGGGTTTCTGCCGCGCGATCGCTCTCGTCCGGCACAATGCCGGGGAACGGGGTCTGGCGCATCGGTGTTTTCACCCAGCTTTCGGTCGCCTGCACCAATAGGTCGATCTGCTTATCGTCTTTCAGTTTGTCCGGGATACCACCGATGATCATGATGTCGGCATCTTTGCCCTGAATGGTGCTGCCATCATCGGTCACCGTCAGATTAATCGCCGGGAAGCCCGTCTGTGCGCCGATAAAACCAACAGTATTCAGCAACGTTTCCATCTGTGCTTCGTTAGGCGCTTTCGGCATCACGGTGATGGTTTGCGACAGATCCGCCATCCGGCTGAATGGGAAGCCCGCGTTAGCAAAGGCGCGTAGATCCGGCATCGGGATGAAGTGGTAATACTTCGAGAAGTCGATGGTGGAGTCGTCACCAATCACCACATGATTCTGCACCGGCTGGAAGGTAATACAGTTATCCACCGAACCGCCCGGCATCGGGTTCATATACTCAAAGTCGAAGCGCAGCTGGTTGGTCGCGCCCAGTTTCAGCGCCGGAATAGAGACATCTGTTTTGCCATCCAGCAAACCTTGTAATACCGGAATCCGCAGCAGCAGGCGGTTCGCCTCCTGTTTGCTGCTCAGGTTGAAGGATTGCAGGAACTGGTTATTCAGGCTGATATCCATCCGCGAACTGTCTTTCACCGGCGGCATGGTGTAGCGGTAATTAATATCCATATCAATGCCGGTACTGCGCATCAGGTAGAGATCCGGCGGCAGGTTTAGCGAAACGTTAATCGCTGCTGGCTCAAGACCGCTGGATTGTAACTGTTCTTCATAGGTTTTCAGTTCGCCAAATGTGACCGGACGATCGGTACGTACCCAGTTCGGCGCATCGTACGGCTTACGCGGTAGCAGCGGTTTCACTTCATTCACTACCACGCTTTCACCACGGAACAGAATGTTACCCTGAGCGATACCTTTCGCTGCCTGCAACAGGTCTTTGTCGTCACGACCAAACACCACCAGCAGTTTGACGTAAGGATTCTGCGGATGGTTAATCATCTCAATCACAGGGGCTTTTACCGCCGGATGATCGCGCAGGAAGTCCGGCCGTTTGTCGTTGGTTGCAAAGACAATGGCATTGCGATCCGGCAGTTGGTTATAGAGTACCGGGAAGTTCTGCCCACGCCAGCCAGAACGCGAACCAAACCACGAGGCGACAATGGCAGAGGCTTGTTGCAGCCCAACATCCGGCGCACCCGCAAAGACCATCGGCAAGGTGTTGGTGCGGTTATCACGCGGATCAAAGAATGGCACCGGGAAGTGTGACAGGTCATTCTTCACATTCAGGGTCTGATAGGTCAGATCCAGTCCACTGCTCCGCCCAACATCCAGCCAAAGCGTGGTGCTGGCCGGGTTTTCGCACACGTCCTGATAATGGCCGACAAACTCCAGCCGCACACGGTTGAAGTCGGTAATAAACAGTGGGTTAATGGGCATTTGCGCCAGCGTTTTTTTACCCAACTGTTCTTTGGTCACTGGCAGCACGCCCATCAGCTCATCATTGAGATAAACCTTTAACTGCGACTGGACAGGCAGTAACGATGGCGATGGCGTGTATTCGAGGTTGAGCATCGCCTTCGTCACCACTTCATCGCTGCGCATACCAAACTCAATGCTGCCGTTCGGGTTAATGCCACGTAGCACCATGCTGCCCGGCGGCGGCGCAATTTGCGCAAAGGTCAGCTTCACATCACGCGAAGGACCGTTCTGCGCCACGACTGGCGCATCAGCGCCCTGCACGCCCAGCATCACTTGCCCCACCTGCGGATTTTGTTCCGTCTGGGCGGCTACAGCTGGCTCAGCATTGATCAGTGGTTGCGTTGCTGGCGTCGCCTGCGTCATGAAAGAGGGGAACGCACTCATCCCCATAGCCACTGCACAAATCCAGAATAGTTTTCTTTTCATCGCGTTATCATCATTGTTGAGCCAAAGCCTGATCCGATGGTTGTGCCGTTTCGCTCCGCTCCGGGCGGCGCGGAATAAACGATACAACCCAGGAAACCAGAGAAGTCAGCACACGGAATATGCCCTTCACCGAAGAAGGCGCAAACTCCGCCAGATGGCGGTAGCCACGGAAGCCGAGCTTCAGAATATCCAGCAGACTTTCCAGCGGCTTATCTTCCGGGTAGCTGTCCTGCCAGAGCGCCCATGTATCCGCACGGGCAAACGTACACTGCACAAAATCGATATGTTGCTGGGTGGTGAGCGGCATTAATTTCAGCCCAACTTCATTACCCATCACGCGCGCCACCTGGGTCGGGAAGACGTATTCCTGCTGACCGCGTTTAAGCAACAGATTCACTTTCTGCCCTTCCAGAATCTGCGCCTGACCGTTGATCTTGATCCCCAAACCACCGTCGGAGAAATCCTGAACGGTACACGAGAAGAGGTGACCATCTTCGCGGGCAATTGCCGCGGGCATCGTCATCTCCACGCGGTGCGATCGGCGTACCTGTTTGCTTTCTACCGATACCGCAACTGCGCCGCCAAGAACAATCAGGTTGTAGAACACCCACACCATACTGACGACCACGGTGAGCATCTCGGTTGGCGGGCCATAGAAGTAGCGCCAGATGCCTACCGCAACGCCCACCAGGTTGAGTAGAACAAGGAAGATGTAGGGCCGCGAGATCACCCAGTCGACGTACTCTTCTTCCACCAGTCCACCTTTGGCGGTGACGTTAAATTTGCCTTTGTGCGGGTTAATCAGCGCCACCAGCGTCGGTGGTGCGATATACCACGCCAGCACCGTTTCGTAGATTTCACTCCAGAAAGAGTGGCGATATTTGCCCTGGATCTTCGAGTTGGTCAGGCTGGCATGGATCATATGCGGCAGCACGAACAGGGCGATCATCAACGCTGGCGCATAGATGATGTAGGCATGAAGCAGCAGGAACGCCAGCGGCGCAGTCAGGAAGATCAGTCGTGGAATGCCCGACAAGAAGTGGAACATGGCGTTGACGTAGCACAGCCGCTGGGCGAATTTCAGCCCTTTACCGGTAAGCGGGTTATCGAGACGGAAGATTTGCACCATCCCGCGTGCCCAGCGAATACGCTGACCGATATGCGCCGACAGACTTTCGGTCGCCAGCCCCGCCGCCTGCGGAATACGCATATATGCAGAGGTGTAGCCACGACGGTGCAGGCGCAGAGACGTGTGCGCATCTTCGGTTACCGTTTCGACAGCAATACCGCCAATTTCATCCAATGGTTTGCGACGAATTACTGCACAGGAACCGCAGAAGAAAGTGGCGTCCCACATATCGTTGCCATCCTGCACCAGACCATAGAACAGCGTGCCTTCGTTCGGTGTTTTACGGAAACGCCCCAGGTTGCGTTCAAACGGGTCCGGCGAGAAGAAGTGGTGTGGAGTCTGCATCATCGCCAGCTGTTTCTCTTTCAGGAACCAGCCCATGGTCATTTGCAGGAACGATCGCGTTGGTACGTGGTCGCAGTCGAAAATCGACACGAACTCGCCTTTGGCATATTTCAGCGCATTGTTGATGTTGCCCGCTTTCGCATGTTCATGAGTGGTGCGGGCGATATATTTCACCCCCACGTTTTGCGCAAACTGGCGAAACTCTTCCCTGCCGCCGTCATCGAGGATCCAGATGTTCAGTTTGTCTTTCGGCCAGTCGATACCCAGCGAGGCGTAAATGGTATTTTTCACCACATTGAGATCTTCGTTGTAAGTCGGGACAAAGATATCCACCGACGGCCACAGCGACATATCCTTCGGCAATGGCACCGGCTGACGATTCAGCGGCCATACTACCTGGAAGTAGCCGAGCACCAGCACAATCCACGCGTACGTTTCAGCGAAGAGCAGAATAAGCCCGCACACCAGGCTGACCGGATCGTCCCAGTTCAGCGTAGAGGTGTAACGCCACCAGATATAACGGCAAGAAACGGTCAGCGACAGCACAATCAACATTAGCGCCGAGAAGCGCCCCGGCATCCGCCGTACGATCAGCGCTACCCCCCACAGCAGCATCAGGAAGATAAACTGCGCCAGCGGGTTAAACGGCTGAGTAACGCAGATTAACGCCAGAATCAGCGAGAAGGTGACGATGATACCGAGGATCAACCGCCGCGCCCCGGCACTCAAATGACCGAGCTCTTTTTTCTCATCCAGATGCTGTGTTTTATGGCTAACGCGCTCAGGCAGCTCGTTCATCCATTGATGGTAACGTCCACGAATATTTTGCAGACCTGAAAATGCCCGCCTGCGCGGTTTCGGCGTTTCTTTGCGCGATGCACCGATCAATAACCAGCATGTTTGAATGAGATAACGGACCGGGTCCAGCGGACGCGGACGCGAGGCGTTGATATGCGGATACAGGTTTTTATGTTCTGCGCGAATACGCTGCCAGCGCGGGTGCTCCAGCGGAATAAAAATCCAGGCCAGGATCATCCAGAAACAGCCGAGCGTCGCGCTGAAAGCCGACGCACCGTGGCGACGATAATCGCGATAACGCCCGATAAGCCGCGCGTTGACCGGCGGGATAAGCAACCACCGGGTCAGGATACTCATGATGCACTCCCGACTGGCGTTTTCAGCCCGGAATAGTTCAACAGGCACCAGTTCGCCAGCGTCAGTATCTCTTCAGCCGCCAGCGCATCACTGCGATATTCACCTACTGGTTGCTTAGCCGCCAGGCATTCAGCCATCGCTTCATCACGATGAATGAGCATCGGCAGTAATCGGCGCTGGCTTTGCAACCAAAGCTGGTAAATATCGTCCTGAACCTGACTGCCAATACGGAAGTCATTAATCAAAATATGTGCGCCATCCGGCAGCGCTTGCTGATGCAGTCGGATATGGCAGTTGGCATCCACATTGACGATTGCCAGCGAGTGATCGCACAAACTCAGCAGCTGGTGGGTTATCTGCGAGGCATCACGCGGTAAGTCGATTAAAATCCACTGGTAACGCCCGCTGGCTTTTAGTTGCTGTAAGCCGGAGCAAATATCGCTCAGCCGGGTTTGCCAGTGCTGTGGATTTTCTTGTTCTTCAATGGATAACTGACCAAAAGGCAGCAAATCGAGCTGCGAGGTGTAGCGCAACCCAGCGTCACGCCAGTCCTGGCCATCCAGCATCGCTCTGGCCCAGCCCTGACGGTGGGTAAAATCAACATTAAATGACAGGCGCAACAAGTTGTCCGGGCAGGCATCGACCACCAGAACATTTTCTCCCAACATTTGTAATGACCAGGCTAATGCGGCGGTGATGGTTGTTGTCCCCACGCCTCCCCGCACCCCCTGCAATCCCAGTACGGCCATTCACCAATCCCCTACTTTTGTTGCGCAAACTCTGCCAGCAACGGCCAGCGTTTTAATGCCGCGGCCAACTGTTCGCGTTGGGAAATATCGGCATAATCAATATCAGGCAGTGAAAATGCCTGCTTTAACGCCACAATATCATTCTGGAAGATATAGCCTATCGCGGGATCAGGCAGAGTATCTGGTTCATTGTTATTCATTTTGCTTGATCCCTATGAAATAACTGTACCGTTCATGAGACAATTCTAACCGTGAGCATTTCGCCGGTTTATTGTTTACGGCGAGACGGGAATTTGCTCACTTTTTGACTTTCCGTTACGCAACAGAAAAAGTTAAAAACGAAAAGACTAAAATCACACGTCTTGTGACCTTCTAAATTGATTCACATGCTAAATCTGATAAGTTTTAATTTCAATGGTAGGTTTATTTCTTAGCTTTCGCTAGTAAACTGATAATCAGACAAAATGGTGACATGAGGGACATTGTGGACCCTGTATTCTCTATCGGTATCTCATCATTATGGGATGAGCTGCGACATATGCCAGCAGGCGGCGTCTGGTGGTTTAACGTCGATCGCCATGAAGATGCTATCAGTCTGGCGAATCAAACAATTGCATCCCAGGCTGAAACCGCACACGTCGCGGTCATTAGCATGGACAGCGATCCGGCGAAAATCTTTCAATTAGATGATTCTCAAGGGCCGGAAAAAATAAAATTATTTTCAATGCTAAATCATGAAAAAGGTCTATACTATTTGACCCGTGATTTGCAGTGTTCTATTGATCCCCATAATTACCTTTTTATTCTTGTTTGCGCAAATAACGCATGGCAAAACATTCCTGCCGAGCGGCTTCGCTCATGGTTGGATAAAATGAATAAATGGAGCAGGTTAAACCATTGTTCGCTTTTGGTAATTAATCCCGGAAATAATAACGATAAACAATTTTCATTGTTGCTTGAGGAATACCGTTCACTTTTTGGTCTTGCCAGTTTGCGTTTTCAGGGTGACCAACATTTGCTGGATATTGCCTTCTGGTGCAACGAAAAAGGGGTCAGCGCCCGTCAGCAGCTTAGCGTTCAGCAACAAAATGGTATCTGGACATTAGTTCAAAGCGAAGAGGCGGAGATCCAACCACGCAGCGACGAAAAACGCATTCTGAGTAATGTTGCTGTACTGGAAGGTGCGCCGCCGCTATCGGAACACTGGCAACTGTTCAACAATAACGAAGTCCTGTTCAATGAAGCCCGTACCGCTCAGGCGGCGACGGTGGTCTTTTCTTTACAGCAAAATGCGCAAATCGAGCCACTGGCCCGCAGCATTCATACCCTGCGTCGCCAGCGCGGTAGTGCGATGAAAATCCTCGTGCGGGAAAATACCGCTAGCCTGCGCGCCACCGATGAACGTTTGTTATTGGCCTGCGGTGCAAATATGGTTATTCCGTGGAATGCGCCACTCTCCCGTTGTCTGACGATGATCGAAAGCGTGCAAGGGCAGAAGTTTAGTCGCTATGTGCCGGAAGATATCACTACCTTGCTGTCAATGACCCAGCCGCTCAAACTGCGTGGTTTCCAGAAGTGGGATGTGTTCTGTAATGCCGTCAACAACATGATGAATAACCCTCTATTACCTGCCCACGGTAAAGGCGTTCTGGTTGCCCTACGTCCGGTACCGGGTATCCGCGTTGAACAAGCCCTGACGCTGTGTCGCCCTAACCGTACCGGCGATATCATGACCATTGGCGGTAATCGGCTGGTGCTGTTTCTCTCATTCTGTCGGATTAACGATCTGGATACCGCGTTGAATCATATTTTCCCATTGCCTACTGGCGACATTTTCTCAAACCGTATGGTCTGGTTTGAAGATGATCAAATCAGTGCCGAGCTGGTGCAGATGCGCTTGCTTGCCCCAGAACAATGGGGCATGCCGCTGCCTTTAACGCAAAGTTCTAAACCGGTCATCAATGCCGAGCACGATGGTCGCCACTGGCGACGAATACCAGAACCCATGCGACTGTTAGATGATGCTGTGGAGCGCTCATCATGATGACCATCAGCGATATCATTGAAATTATTGTCGTTTGCGCACTGATATTTTTCCCGCTGGGCTATCTGGCGCGGCACTCTTTGCGACGCATTCGCGACACCTTACGTTTGTTCTTTGCTAAACCTCGTTATGTTAAACCGGCCGGGACGTTACGCCGCACGGAAAAAGCCAGGGCAACCAAAAAATGACTCAATTTACGCAAAATACCGCCATGCCTTCTTCCCTCTGGCAATACTGGCGCGGCCTTTCCGGCTGGAACTTCTATTTTCTGGTTAAGTTCGGCCTGTTGTGGGCGGGATATCTTAACTTCCATCCGCTCCTCAATTTGGTGTTTGCCGCGTTTCTGCTGATGCCCATTCCGCGCTACAGCCTGCATCGCTTGCGCCACTGGATTGCCCTGCCGATCGGCTTTGCTTTGTTCTGGCATGACACCTGGTTGCCTGGCCCGGAAAGCATAATGAGCCAGGGTTCGCAGGTGGCGGGGTTCAGTACCGATTATTTAATCGACCTTGTCACACGCTTTATTAACTGGCAGATGATTGGGGCCATTTTTGTTTTATTAGTGGCCTGGTTATTCCTGTCACAATGGATTCGCATTACCGTTTTTGTGGTTGCCATACTGCTATGGCTGAACGTACTTACCCTGGCGGGACCAAGTTTCTCCTTGTGGCCAGCCGGACAACCGACGACCACTGTAACAACGACGGGTGGTAACGCAGCGGCAACCGTTGCGGCGACGGGTGGCGCACCGGTAGTGGGTGATATGCCCGCACAAACTGCACCGCCAACAACGGCGAACCTTAACGCCTGGCTGAATAATTTCTATAACGCGGAGGCGAAACGTAAATCGACCTTCCCGTCTTCGCTGCCCGCTGATGCTCAGCCATTTGAACTACTGGTGATTAACATCTGTTCGCTTTCCTGGTCAGATATAGAAGCCGCCGGGTTGATGTCGCATCCACTGTGGTCGCATTTCGATATTGAGTTCAAGAACTTTAACTCCGCCACCTCCTACAGTGGCCCGGCGGCGATCCGTTTACTGCGCGCCAGCTGCGGGCAGACTTCGCACACTAATCTGTATCAACCGGCAAATAACGACTGCTATCTGTTTGATAACCTTTCGAAACTGGGCTTTACCCAGCACCTGATGATGGGGCATAACGGCCAGTTCGGCGGTTTTTTGAAAGAAGTTCGCGAAAATGGCGGCATGCAGACTGAATTGATGGATCAAACAAATCTGCCGGTTATTTTGCTGGGCTTTGATGGTTCGCCGGTTTATGACGATACCGCCGTGCTTAACCGCTGGCTGGACGTTACCGAAAAAGATAAAAATAGCCGTAGTGCCACGTTCTACAACACGCTTCCACTGCATGACGGCAACCATTATCCGGGGGTCAGCAAAACAGCGGATTACAAAGCGCGGGCGCAGAAATTCTTTGATGAACTGGACGCCTTCTTTACTGAACTGGAGAAATCGGGTCGTAAAGTGATGGTGGTCGTGGTGCCGGAACACGGCGGCGCGCTGAAGGGCGACAGAATGCAGGTATCTGGCCTACGTGATATCCCTAGCCCGTCTATCACAGACGTCCCCGTTGGGGTGAAATTCTTCGGCATGAAGGCACCACATCAGGGGGCACCGATTGTCATTGACCAACCGAGCAGCTTCCTGGCTATCTCCGATCTGGTGGTTCGCGTTCTTGATGGCAAGATTTTCACCGAAGACAATGTTGACTGGAAAAAACTCACCAGTGGGTTGCCACAAACAGCACCGGTCTCCGAGAACTCAAATGCAGTAGTTATTCAATACCAGGATAAACCGTACGTTCGCCTGAACGGCGGCGACTGGGTGCCTTACCCGCAGTAAGCACGAAAAAGGCCGCAGAGTTTCACCCCTGCGGCCTGGTCCGGGCGCAAATTGCCATTACGGCAGCCTGACGCCCGCATGACACGTTACTTCCGCTTGTTCAGCCAGTTCACGATCATACTGGCAAGAATGCCAGCAATGACCGGAGCCGCTAAATCATGCCAGAAGGCCATGCCCAGTTCTGCGAGCGTCATATAGCCGCCTGTGTTGTAATGACAACGTTTCGCGGCTATTCTTGAGTTGTTCAGGTTCAAGAATGGCCCCCGTGATGTTGTCAGGTGCATACCTGCAACGTGCGGGGGTTTTCTCTCTCCAGCAACCAATGCCACCAGGGATAAAGCCCCCGCAACATTGCGCCTCACCGGAACCCTTTCGGCTTGCCGCTGATTTTACGATTGCTTTTTACTGTCAGCACCCGGCAATCTTCCTCATTGCGCGATGCCTTCCAGCTTAATTTCTTTATTTGCAATAGTTGCAGTTCATATCCGGGCTGACTCCAGACTGGTAGTGAAATGCGCAATTTTGTAGAATTGCGCCTCCTCGCGACCTCCCCAGTGAATCTGTTGCCTCATTTTTTACATACTGCGTATTCGACTTCTCCACCTGTTGCGCAAGAGAAACTGGGTTTATTCATTTTTGCGAGGCCGACTTCTTTCTGGACAGGACTTTATGCAGCACAACACACTATCGAAACACAATCAGAAATTGCCGTTTACACGCTACGACTTCGGCTGGGTTTTATTATGCATAGGCATGGCGATTGGTGCCGGAACCGTGCTGATGCCAGTACAAATTGGCTTGAAGGGAATTTGGGTATTTATTACCGCAGCGATCATTGCTTATCCTGCCACCTGGGTAGTGCAGGACATTTATTTAAAAACCCTTTCTGAAAGCGATTCCTGTAATGACTACACCGATATTATCAGTCATTACCTGGGGAAGAACTGGGGAATTTTCCTCGGGGTTATCTACTTTTTGATGATTATCCACGGGATTTTTATCTACTCTCTCTCCGTGGTTTTCGACAGCGCCTCGTACCTGAAAACCTTCGGTTTAACCGATGCCGATCTTTCACAATCTCTACTTTATAAAGTCGCTATTTTCGCCGTACTGGTGGCGATTGCGTCTGGTGGTGAACGATTACTGTTTAAGATTTCCGGGCCAATGGTGGTGGTCAAAGTAGGGATTATTGTCGTGTTCGGTTTTGCGATGATCCCGCACTGGAATTTCGCCAATATAACCGCCTTCCCGCAAGCCTCCGTCTTTTTCCGCGATGTCTTGCTTACCATTCCATTTTGCTTCTTTTCTGCAGTATTTATTCAGGTACTTAACCCAATGAATATTGCCTATCGTAAACGGGAAGCGGATAAAGTACTGGCAACCCGGCTCGCGCTGCGTACCCACCGAATTAGTTATATCACGCTCATCGCGGTGATCCTGTTTTTTGCCTTTTCGTTTACCTTCTCAATTAGCCACGAAGAAGCCGTTTCTGCCTTTGAACAAAATATCTCGGCACTGGCGCTGGCCGCGCAGGTGATCCCTGGACATATCATTCATATCACCTCTACGGTGCTGAATATCTTTGCCGTACTGACCGCATTCTTTGGCATTTATCTCGGTTTCCACGAGGCTATTAAAGGCATTATTCTCAATCTGTTAAGCCGAATTATTGATACCAAGAAAATTAACTCACGCATGCTGACTCTGGCGATCTGCGCTTTTATCGTCATTACATTGACGATTTGGGTTTCGTTTCGTGTATCGGTGCTGGTGTTCTTTCAGTTGGGAAGCCCGTTATATGGCATTGTGTCGTGCCTCATTCCGTTTTTCCTGATCTATAAAGTCGCACAACTGGAAAAACTTCGCGGATTTAAAGCCTGGCTAATTCTGCTTTACGGCATTTTGCTATGCTTGTCGCCACTGTTGAAGCTGATTGAGTAAACCGGAGCGCATGGCCCCGGTTTTGTGAGTTAACGCTGCGGATTTTCATCCTGATCAACAGCAAAACAAGCTACCAGTTGACCGCCGTAGTCTTTTAGCTGCGGCTGCAACTGGGTGCAGGGGCCGAAGCGCCGACGACAGCGGGCGTTGAAGGCGCAACCCGGCGGTGGATTCAGCGGGCTTGGCAGTTCACCGGTGAGTTTGATGCGTTCGCGGCGATCGTCCGGGTTCAGGCGCGGCGTCGCGGAGAGTAGCGCCTGAGTGTACGGATGGCGCGGGTTATTGAAGATTTGGTCTTTCGTTCCCTTCTCCACGCAGCGGCCCAGGTACATCACCATCACTTCATCGGCAATGTGCTCCACCACCGACAGGTCGTGGGAGATAAAGACATAAGAAAGCCCCAGTTCCTGCTGTAAATCCATCATCAGATTCAGCACTTGCGCACGCACTGAGACGTCCAGCGCAGAAACCGGCTCATCGGCAATCACCACATCCGGGTCGAGCATCAGACCACGGGCAATAGCGATACGCTGACGTTGTCCGCCGGAGAACATATGCGGATAGCGGTCATAGTGCTCGGTTTTCAGGCCGACTTTCGCCATCATCGACAGGGCTTTTTCCCGACGCTGTTCTTTGCTTAAGCTGGTGTTAATAAGCAGCGGCTCTTCGAGAATTTGCCCAACTTTTTTACGCGGATTCAGCGAACCGTAAGGGTTCTGGAAGACGATCTGGATTTTCTGCCGACGCAGCTTCTGCGCCTGCGGATCGTGCTTAAGCAGATCCTGCCCCTGGTAATACAGCTCGCCACCGGTGGGCATTTCAATCATCGTCAGCAACCGACCGAGGGTCGATTTACCGCAGCCAGATTCGCCCACTACTGCCAGCGTTTTGCCACGTTCAAGGTTAAACGAAACGCCATCCAGCGCTTTAACCAGACGTTCCGGCGCGAACATGCCTTTCTTCACCGGATAATGTTTTTTCAGGTCGATAGCCTGCAACAGCGGTTGTTGCGAGGTGGCCTCTTGCGTACTCATAGTGTCGGCCTCCCGGCATCATCAAGTGGGTAATGGCATTTGGACTGACGCCCATCAGCGAGCATATTCAGCGCCGGTTCTTCAGCGCGACATCTGTCAGTGGCATAGGGGCAGCGCGGGTTAAGCAGGCAGCCGTTCGGGCGGTCGTACTTACCGGGAACGACACCTGGCAACGACGCCAGACGTTCTTTGTCCTGAGCAAATTCTGGCAGCGCACGCAGCAATGCCTGAGTATACGGGTGACGCGGCGCATGGAAGATGGCGTGCGCATCACCGGTTTCCACCACCTGGCCTGCATACATCACGATGATTTTATGTGCCGCTTCCGCCACCAGCGCCAGGTCATGGGTAATTAACACCAGCGCCATGTTCTCTTTCTGCTGTAGCTCCAGCAGTAGTTCGATGATTTGCGCCTGAATGGTCACGTCCAGCGCGGTGGTCGGTTCATCGGCAATCAGCAGTTTTGGCCGACAGGCAATCGCCATGGCGATCATCACGCGCTGGCTCATGCCGCCGGAAAGCTGATGCGGGTAAACATCCAGACGCGATGCCGGATCGGGAATACCGACCTGATTCAGCAGGTCAATCGCTCGCTGACGGCGGGTACTTTTGTTGCCGCCCTGATGCACCTTAATCGCTTCCATAATCTGGAAACCCACGGTGTAGCACGGGTTAAGGCTGGTCATCGGGTCCTGGAAGATCATCGCCACTTCGGCACCCACCAGGTTGCGGCGCTCTTTTTCTGAGATACGCTGCAAATCCTGGCCGTTAAACTCCAGTTTTTCTGCCATTACGCGGCCCGGATAATCAATCAGCCCCATAATCGCCAGTGAACTGACCGACTTACCGGAGCCGGACTCACCCACAATCCCGACCACTTCACCCTGTTTTACGCTGTAGCTGATGCGGTCTACGGCGCGGAACGGCGCGCTTTCGTCGCCGAAATGCACCGATAATTTATCTACATTTAATAACGCCATCTCGAACCTCTTACTGCTTCAGTTTGGGATCGAGCGCGTCACGCAGACCGTCACCCATCAGGTTAAATGCCAGCACCGTCAGCAGGATCGCCAGACCCGGGAAGGTCACGACCCACCAGGCGCTTTGCGCGAACTGCAACACGTCGGAGAGCATGGTGCCCCACTCAGGCGTTGGCGGCTGTGCCCCCATGCCGAGGAAACCAAGAGCAGCCATATCGAGAATGGCGTTAGAGAAACCGAGCGACGCCTGAACAATCAGCGGCGCAAGGCAGTTCGGGAAGATGTTAATAAACATCTGACGCATCGCCCCGGCACCCGCCACGCGAGACGCGGTGACGTAATCGCGGTTAACTTCCACCAGCACGGCGGCGCGGGTTAAGCGCACATAGTGCGGCAAGGCAACGAAGGTCAGTGCCAGCGCGGCGTTACCAATCGACGGGCCGAAAATTGCCACCAGCACCAGCGCCAGCAGCAGACTTGGCAGCGCCAGCATGATATCGACCACGCGCATAATGATGTTATCGACCAGGCCGCCAAAGTAACCGGCGATCAGGCCGAGAATAACGCCCATAATCAGCGATAACACAACTACCAGACAGCCAACCAGCAGCGACAGGCGCGCACCGTACATCAGGCGCGACAGCACATCACGGCCTACGTCATCGGTGCCCAGCAAGTGCGCCATGCTGCCGCCTTCCTGCCAGGCTGGCGGGGCGAGCAGTGCATCGCGGAACTGTTCCGCCGGGTTATAGGGTGCAATCCAGTTGGCAAAGATCGCGATGAACAGCACGATGACGACGTAAACCAGCCCGACGACCGCGCCTTTGTTGCGTTTAAAATAGTGCCAGAACTCCTGTAACGGGGTCATCGGCACCGGTGCGCTAATCACTTTATTTTCAGTAACCTGTGACATGATGTCCCCTTACTTCTTATGACGAATACGCGGGTTCACCACGCCGTACAGCAGATCGACCAGCAAGTTGACGAGGATAATCATCGTCGCCACCAGCAATACGCCGCCCTGCACTACCGGATAGTCGCGGCGTTGCAGTGCGTCAATCAACCAGCGTCCCAGACCGGGCCACGAGAAGATGGTTTCGGTCAGAATCGCCCCCGCCAGCAATGTTCCCACCTGCAGGCCGATAACGGTCACCACCGGCAGCATCGCGTTACGCAGCGCATGGACGATAATCACCCGCATGCGGGTTAGCCCTTTGGCGCGCGCGGTGCGGATGTAATCCTCGCCCAGCACTTCCAGCATCGAGGAGCGTGTCATACGCACAATGACCGCCAGCGGAATAGTACCCAGCACAATGGCAGGCAAGATCATATGGGCGACGGCATCGATAAAGTTGCCGTCTTCACCCCAGATGGCGGTGTCGATTAGCATAAAACCGGTTAACGGATTGGAGTCATCGAGGAACACCATATCACTCACGCGACCGGAGACGGGCGTCAGGTTCCAGTGCACCGAAACCAGCATGATCAGCATCATGCCCCACCAGAAGATCGGCATCGAGTAGCCGGTCAGCGCCAGGCCAACCGCTGTGTGATCGAAAATGGAACCGCGTTTAACCGCAGCCAGCACACCAACCGGAATACCGACTGCCGTAGCAAAAATCATCGCGCAGACGCCAAGTTCCAGCGTGGCCTGAAAGCGCGGCACGAACTCTTCCCATACTGGAATTCGGCTTTTCATTGAAATGCCTAGATCGCCGTGCATTACGCCCCAAATGTAATGGAGATACTGCTGCCACATCGGTTTATCTAAGCCGAGTTCAGCCAGCAGCTGCGCGTGACGCTCAGGGGAGATCCCACGTTCGCCTGCCATGATCATCACCGGATCGCCCGGGATCATGTGGACAAAGGCAAATGTGAGAAGGGTAATACCGATAAACGTGGGGATGACGAGTCCCAAACGTCGGAGAATAAACTGCAACATAACCCGGATTCTCTATAGTGACCCGCAGCCTGGAACTGCGTGTCTGTATTGCTCACAAATCAATTCCCGCCCTTGTCGGACAGAGAATGAAGTATTGCTGCCGGATGGCGCTGCACGCAGAGGCACAGCGCCACCGGGTATGGCTTTTAATTATTCGATAGAGACGTTTTCGAAGTGATGTTTGCCTAATGGATCAACCACATAGCCTTTAACTTCTTTGCGTACCGGTTCAAACACGGTGGAGTGAGCGATGATCAGTGCCGGAGCCTGATCGTGCATCACCACCTGCGCTTGCTTGTACAGTTCAACGCGTTTGTTATGGTCGTCGGTAGCACGCGCCGGTTGAATCAGATCTTCAAACGGTTTGTAGCACCATTTTGAGTAGTTGGAGCCTTGTTCAGAGGCGGCGCAGCTGAACAGGGTGGCGAAGAAGTTATCCGGATCCCCGTTATCGCCAGTCCAGCCCATCATTACCGTCTGGTGCTCGCCATCTTTCGCACGCTTGAGGTACTCACCCCATTCGTAGGTGACAATTTTGGCCTGCACGCCGACTTTCGCCCAGTCAGCCTGAATCATCTCCGCCATGCGGCGAGCGTTCGGGTTATATGGGCGCTGTACCGGCATCGCCCACAGGTCGATGGAGAAACCTTTTTCCAGACCCGCTTCTTTCAGCAAGGCTTTCGCTTTTTCAGGATCGTAGGTGTAATCCTGAACGTCGTCGTTATAGCCCCACATGGTTGGCGGGATCAGGTTTTTCGCTGATACACCCGCGCCCTGATAAACCGCTTTGATGATCGCGTCTTTGTTCACCGCGTAGGTCAGTGCCTGGCGAACTTTCACGTCATCCAGCGGTTTTTTCTGCACGTTATAGGAGAGGTAGCCGACGTTCAGCCCCGGCATTTCCATCAGGTTGATGGATTTATCCTGCTTCATGCGAGCGATGTCTGCCGGGTTCGGGTACGGCATCACCTGGCATTCATTCTTCTGCAATTTCGCATAACGCACGGAAGCGTCAGGAGTAATAGAGAAGACCAGCGTATCGATCTGCGGTTTGGTGCCCCAGTAGCCATCAAACGCTTTGTAGCGGATACGGGAGTCTTTTTGGTACTGCTGTAACTGGAACGGACCGGTGCCGATTGGGTTGAGGTCCAGTTTTTCCGGTGTACCGGCTTTCATCATCGCGTCAGCATATTCTTTTGACAGAATAGAGGCGAAGTCCATTGCCAGGTCAGCGAGGAACGGCGCTTCCGGGCGAGTCAGCACAAACTGAACGGTGTTGTCGTCCACCTTTTTCACTTCGCTGATCAGCTCCGGCAAGCCCATGCCTTCGAAGTATTCGTAGCTGCCGCCAGAAACTTTATGGTACGGGTTTTGCGCGTTTTTCTGACGATCAAACGAGAACACCACATCATCGGCGTTCAGTTCGCGCGTCGGTTTGAATTCTTTATTGTCGTGCCACTTCACACCTTTACGCAGATGGAAGGTATAGGTTTTACCGTCTTCGCTGACTTCCCACTTTTCAGCGAGGCCCGGGATCACTTCAGTGGTGCCGATTTTAAATTCAACCAGGCGGTTATAAAGCGGTACGGAAGAGGCGTCATAGGTGGTGCCGGAGGTAAACAGCTGCGGGTTAAACCCTTCCGGAGATCCTTCTGAGCAATAAACCAGAGTTTTAGCCTGAACACTTGCTGCGACGGTCATAGCCACCAGGCTGAGACCAAGCTTCAGCATCCCTGACTTTTTCAAGGAAATACGCATTATTCTGCTCCAATTGTGATGTTTGTTGTTTTAACCCTTTGCAGTGGGTTGTCGCTGCCTGACCTTTTTTGTTTTTTGCCCGGTCGGGTCAACGTTATGAGGTGGGGATGCCGTACTAATTAACATCAGTGTAACAGTGCGGATCCTCCATAAAATGCCCCTCGTGACCTACAATCTGTCAACAGAATGTGAAAACGTCAATACAGCCAACCGGGATTTACACCAACGGTGAGAATCCACAAACAAAGATTAAAAAAACTTCAAACAGCTATTTGCAGCAGAGAAATTTGTGCTACTCCAACATGACCAGAACAATCAGCTTAATATTTAGCAACATTTGGTGATTAAGTTTTATGCATTTAGTGAAAAAAATCTGAGGAAAAGGTGGATATCTGAGCGATTAATACCATGAACGCTAAAACGCACAGCGGAAAATGCCAGCGCCAGCCATAAGTAACGCAAAAAAAGATTTAAGCAAATATAAAAAAAGACAATGGTTTCTGTCACAAATCCGTTAATGGATAGTGAGATATGGGGCGCAAATTTGGCAGGGAAATGTGTGGCGTGTAGGTCGAATAAGGCGTTCACGCCGCATCCGACAATAAGTGCGGTGCCATTGCCTGATGCGACGCTGACGCGTCTTATCAGGCCTACGTCGAGTCGAACCTCCCTGCCCCCGGAGGTTCTCATCCTCATGAGCTGCAGATGCAAAAAAGCCTGCTCGTTGAGCAGGCTTTTCGAATTTGGTCGGTGATAGAGGATTACTCGCCACTTCGTGGCTCGCCCTGCGGGCCGTTGCTGGCGCAACGTTCTCTCGCTTCGCTCGAGTCGAACCTCCCAGCCCCCGGAGGTTCTCATCCTCATGGGCTTCAAATGCAAAAAAGCCTGCTCGCTGAGCAGGCTTTTCGAATTTGGTCGGTGATAGAGGATTACTCGCCACTTCGTGGCTCGCCCTGCGGGCCGTTGCTGGCGCAACGTTCTCTCGCTTCGCTCGAGTCGAACCTCCCTGCCCCCGGAGGTTCTCATCCTCATGAGCTGCAGATGCAAAAAAGCCTGCTCGTTGAGCAGGCTTTTCGAATTTGGTCGGTGATAGAGGATTCGAACCTCCGACCCCTTCGTCCCGAACGAAGTGCGCTACCAGGCTGCGCCAATCACCGAATGCGGGGCGCATCTTACTGCGCAGATACGCCCTCGTCAATCCCTTAATAGCAAAATGCCTTTTGATCGGCGAGAAAGTCAGCAGGCCGCTTAGTTAGCCGCTGCCTCTTTTGCCTGCGGGATGTGACACCAGTTGTTGTTTTCGTTAATTCCACCATCCGGTGAAGTATAGCCAAGACAACCCATGATGGTGTCGTACAGCTCTACGTGACGGCGTGGCACTTTCATGTCGGCTTCTTTTTTCAGCTGCGCAAACGCCTGCGCATTGGCCGGATTTTCCAGATATTTATCTGACATCCAGACCATCATCGGTACGCGGAACTGCTCCGGCGGTGCCAGTTCACGCGGCGTGCCGTGCAGGTGCTCGCGTTCATTAATTGACTCACCGTGGTCAGCTGCGTAGAACACAATCGCTTTCTTATCGCGAACCTGATCAATCACGCTGGAGATAAAGTGATCCACATAGGTCACCGAGTTGTCATAGGAGTTGATCATCTGCGCTTTGGTACAGCCGCTATCAACACCAATACATTCCGGCTTCCACTGCGCGAAGCTACGCGGATAACGCTGGGTGTAGTTAAAATGCGAACCTTTGGTATGCAGAATGATCAGATGCTTACCATCCGGGTTGCGCCCTAGCGATTGCTGCATTTCGTCTACCAGCAACATATCATCTACCGGCTTGCCACGATTACGTGGCTCCGCACCAATCTGCTCACGATAAGCAATGTTGTCCGCCATCGTGTTGCTGTAGAACCACATTTCGCTCTGCATAGCGTAGAGGTCAGAACTGAATCCTAACTGCTTCAGAACCGCGAAAATGTTCTGTTCTTTTAATGTGCGCTGCGGATTATCTTCCGCGCCCCCCTGACGTACAAACATGCAACGCAGTGAGAGTTTGGTTGCGGTATCACAGGAGTAACCACGGAACGCCGCCAGATTTTTCTCCTGGGCCAGTTTCGGCGTGGTATTACGCTCATAGCCGAAAATACCCATATGGTCCCAACGCGTGGTTTCACCGATGATAAACACGACATAAGTGTCATCAACGTTTTGCGGTGCCTGATAAGTGAATTTCTTCGCCGGATTAAGCAATGAATTATTATCGGAAGATTCATCGACCCGCGCCCAGGCATACAGCCCCAACGCAGAAAGCCAGTTTGATGGCAGATAAGAGTTCGCTACGACACCGCCATAACTCGGCAAATCAACGCCGGTCGCCCTCTCCACTTTCTTCTGCTGGATATCCAGCAAACGAATCGGTGCCCAAACCATAATACCCGCCAGTACGACGACCGCCAGGCTGCGAATACGCTGCCCTGGGGTTCGCAGTTGTCGGAGCAAGGTGTAGCGACAGCGGTTATTCCAGATAAGGATAAGAGGCAATGCACTAACGGCGATTAACCAGAGAATAAAGTTCAGACCAACAACTTCTTTTGACAGGTCGATATCGGTGGTCATGACGGAAGCGATGATGCCATAACCAATGACCACATTAAGGAAGGTCATGTAATAGCTGGCACCTGCGGAAAAGAGCACCACCAGCGACGCCAGAATACGCCAGCTGCGGCGGCCAAACAGCGATAGAAGACGTAGTAAAAAGAAGGTCACCAGTACGGTGGCGGCCAGTTCAACAACAGCAGAAACGCCTTTCCAGACGGTAAAATCGTGCGCATAGCTGCCGAAGCGGCGATAAAAAACCGCGCCATTCATAAAAAGGCCAATATAGATTGCAAGCAAAAAGCTCAGCTTCTGCTGTGTAATCGATTTGATGTATCTCATGCAAACAAACCCTGGACAAACAGGTGATAACACCCTGCTTAGCGGCTTTTCAGGCCCGGCAGGGGAAAAGTGCGGAGGTAGTCAGATAAGTAAAATCTACACGCGCGAATAAGTAGACCACAGCAAAGCGAAAAAGTGTGGGGAAAGAGTGTGCATGAAGCACAAATTTACAAAAATGCAAGTTTGAAAAGAGACTTTAGCGTTACAAAAAGCAGTAAAAAGGGCCAGTTAACTGGCCCAAATTTTACGAGTCATTGTTTATACATTTCGTTGATGCGTTTGATGCACACGGAAGCTGAAGCCCAGTAGCTCGCGGCTGAGCATTAAAGGGAGCCATGCGCCTCACGCAACATTTTCTGCTCTGGCTGACGAATCGTCGTAGAAAGCGCCAATGACAGAATCAGCAGGGCGAAAATCACGTAGAAGGTCACATAGAAACCGCCAAACAGTGAGGCGATAATCGAACCAAAAATGCTACCGATACCGAAACCGAGGTAAATCACACCGTAGTTTTTCGCCAGGTTATTGAGGCCGAAGAACTCACTGACCAGTGACGGAAAGACGGTAATAGTGCCGCCAAAGTTAAATGCCACGCAGGCAATCGCTGCAAAGAACGTCACTGCATTCAGTGGTGCAAACAGCAGGGCCGCCATACCCACTAGCGAAATCACCTGACCAATGGTGATAACACGGATACGGGCGATTTTGTCAGACAGTATCCCCAGAACCAGACGACCTGAAAGGTTGGCGATGGAAATAACAGTGACTGCATTAGCTGCGGAAACCACATCAAGGTGTGCCAGACTTTGGGCGATATCTTTCGCTACCCCAATCACGTACAGGCCGCTCATGCAGGCAGTCAGGAACATTACCGCTAACATCCAGTACTGCGGTTTACGCATCGACTCTGCCAGCGTGTAATCTTTCTCCACCACACCATTGCTGGTTTTCACTTCCTGTTTTGGTGCGTCTTTCATTAACGTTGCGCCGAAAACAATCATCACCAGCGCAATCGCTCCCCAAATCACAAAGGTTTTTTCCAGACCCACCGTTTCCAGCAGCTGCGTGTCGATAAATTTGAAACCCAGGCTACCCAGACCATAAGAACCGATAGCGAACGCGGATATCAGACCTTTACGCTCCGGGAACCACTTCACGCAGTTAGAGAGCGTCAGCAGGTAACCCGCGCCATCCGCCAGACCGACCAGCACACCGGCGCTTAACCACAGCATCATCAGGTTGTTGGAATGCGCGGTCAGGAAGAAGCCTAATCCCAGCAAAATGCCGGAAGCCATGGTGACGCGTTTAACGCCAAAACGTTCCTGCAATTTGCCCGCAACAGAAGACGAAATTGCCAGCCCCAGACTTAACAAGCCGAAAGAGAAAGCGACCTGGCTTACCGGCGCATCCAGCTTGGCAGAAAGCGCGCCATTAAACAGGCTCCAGGTATAAACCGACCCCAGTGCAAACTGGGTAATGATAGTACCGATGAGTGTCAGCCAGCGGGTACGCTGATAATTTGAAGGTGTCATGGCAGTATTCCTGCAGTAATAAAAAGGAAAAATCTCTGCCGACAACCATAACGAAGTGCATTTTATGCCTGGGGAAAAACGGCATGAAATGCCATCAGAACGGAATGAAATGCCTTAGTTCAGGAATGAATGACGCGACAATTATTCACCAAATTTATTATTTGGTAAGTTAGCACCCACTATCGCCACAACTGTTGTTATTCAATGGTTTCAATTGTGACTGTTACGTTAAAATCTGGCACTAACCCCCATCGTATACAGATAGTCGCTATTATTAGTGGTATTTTCTGCCTGAGTTAGCGCGGCATAGGCGGCAATATTTTGATTGAGCAACATATCAGCGCCTACGGTGACATCCAGCCAGTTGCCGTTCTGGTTTGTCGCCGTCATCCGGCTCAGGCCTGATTGCGCCTTCCAGATATTCTCGCCAAATTGCTGGTTATAGCTGATTTGCGCCCAGGGTCGGAGATCGCCAAGCCGGGAGTCAACACGCCAGCCTAAGCTACTCACGCTGGCATGCCATAACGGATCGGTCAGCGTGGTAGTACTGTCGCCAAACTCGTTATACATCGAGGTGGTTGTGCCATCGTAATGTAATGCCGCGACCGGGCCGGTTGTAACCTGTTCATATAAAGGAAAATTCCAGCCCATACTCATACTGCTGGTCACATCCACAGGAGTTTCTTCCGCCAGATTGACTTCCAGTCCCAGCGCCCTTTGGCTACTTTGAATACGTTGCGACAAAATATCGTTGTAATCAGGTTGATGATCACTATCCCAGGTGTAACGCTCTGTGGAATGTCCGGGTTGCGTATCAACGATATATTCTTGTTGCCAGGCGTAAGCTGTGTTGAGAAAAAAGGCACTGATTACCACGCTCGCCAGCAGGCTTAGCTGCCAGCGACCACCGCTTTTTTTTATGATCATTAACACGACTCCAGGGAAGAGCCGAATTCGGCAATATTATTGTCATTGTATGAAGGATATCGGGCATAGTAGCCCTGTATTAAATATTGACTTTTTCACCGATGCGTCAAGAAAAGCGGCTGAAATTTTTACGATCGGGTACATAGCGAGGGAAAGTATGGAACGTTGCGGCTGGGTGAGTCAGGACCCGCTTTATATTGCCTACCATGATAATGAATGGGGCGTGCCTGAAACTGACAGTAAAAAACTGTTCGAAATGATCTGCCTTGAAGGGCAGCAGGCTGGGTTATCGTGGATCACCGTCCTCAAAAAACGCGAAAACTATCGCGCCTGCTTTCATCAGTTCGATCCGGTGAAGGTCGCAGCAATGCAGGAAGAGGATGTCGAAAGACTGGTACAGGACGCCGGGATTATCCGCCATCGAGGGAAAATTCAGGCAATTATTGGTAATGCGCGGGCGTACCTGCAAATGGAACAGAACGGCGAACCGTTTGCCGACTTTGTCTGGTCGTTTGTAAATCATCAGCCACAGGTGACACAAGCCACAACGTTGAGCGAAATTCCCACATCTACATCCGCCTCCGACGCCCTATCTAAGGCACTGAAAAAACGTGGTTTTAAGTTTGTCGGCACCACAATCTGTTACTCCTTTATGCAGGCATGTGGGCTGGTGAATGATCATGTGGTTGGCTGCTGTTGCTATCCGGGAAATAAACCATGATTCGGGAAGCGCAACGTTCAGAACTCCCCGCGATCCTCGAACTGTGGCTGGAAAGTACAACCTGGGGGCATCCCTTTATAAAAGCGAATTACTGGCGTGACTGCATTCCGCTGGTGCGGGATGCCTATCTTGCCAACGCGCAAAACTGGGTCTGGGAAGAGGACGGTAAGCTTCTCGGTTTTGTCAGCATTATGGAAGGCCGATTTCTGGCAGCAATGTTTGTCGCACCGAAGGCCGTCAGACGCGGTATTGGTAAGGCGCTGATGCAGTATGTGCAGCAGCGCTATCCCCATCTGATGCTGGAGGTTTATCAAAAAAATCAACCGGCGATAGATTTTTACCGTGCGCAGGGTTTTCACATTGTCGATTGCGCATGGCAGGATGAAACCCAACTACCCACCTGGATTATGAGCTGGCCGGTGGTTCAAACGCTGTAAGTGTCAGTTCCGGACCGTTGTATTTTTCCAGCCATGCCAGCGCCGTATTACCCGCACAGCCATTCCCCAGCCGCGAGCTGGGGAGATCTTTGGTCAGCACGTTCACTGCGCCGTTTTTACAAATACCGTCAGCGGTTAAATCCAGATCCGGCCATGCCCCTTCGTGAATGCAAATCACGCCAGGTTTAATTCCCTCGCTAATGACCGCTCCGGCAAGGATCTGCCCACGGGAGTTCCACACCCGCACCATATCCCCTTCGGTTATGCCGCGCGCCTGAGCATCGTCAGGATGAATGGTGACAGGCTCACGGTTTGCTACCGCGTACAATTCGCGCAGAGAACTGTAATTCAGCTGGCTGTGCAGGCGGTGCGCCGGATGGGCAGAAAGTACCTGCAACTGTTCTGGTTCGGCATTGCCCTGCCATTCGTCCGGCTCCAGCCACATTGGATGCCCAGGGCAATCCGGGTAACCGTAATCGGCAATACGCTGTGAGAAGATTTCAATCTTGCCGCTGGCGGTTTTTAACGGATGCGCCAGCGGATCGCGGCAAAAATCAGCGAAGCGAATAAACCGCTCGCTGTCCGGGTTTTCCGGCATCTCAATTAACTGGTTGGCTTGCCAGAACTCAGCAAATGGCGGCAATTCAACCTGCTGGCTTGCCCCGCGCTGCCGGGCAACGTTATAAAACGTTTCCAGCCATTGCAGCTGACTTTTTCCTTCCGTAAACCGCGCATAGCCGCCCTTCTCCCAACGTTCACTCAACTCGGCAAAAACATCAAAATCATTACGCGCTTCATAGCGTGGCGGCACCACTTGCTTCATCGGCACCAGATGCTGATTACTGTAATCACCGGTCATGGTGAGATCATTACGCTCAAAAGAGGTAGTCGCAGGCAGAACGATATCCGCGTGTTTCGCCGCCGCCGTCCAGAAGCATTCAGAGATCACCACCAGCTCCGGTTTTTGCCAGGCACGGATCAGACGATTGGTATCCTGATGATGAGTAAAGTTGGCACCGCCCGCCCACCAGATAAAACGAATATCCGGGAAATGTCGGTTCATACCGTTGTGTTGATATGCGCCACCAGGGTTTTCCAGTGCTTCAACAATGCGGGCAACAGGGATTTTATCCACCGCATCGCAGCCACCCGGCAAGCTGCCCTGCATGGAAGAGAGCACCGCAGAACGCCGCGTGGGGTTACCACCATTGGCAAAATGATAAGAAAGACCAAAACCGCCGCCGGGTGTGCCGATTTGCCCCAACATTGCCGCCAGCGTGACGATCATCCAGTGTTTTTGCTCACCAAACTGTTGGCGCTGCATTCCCCAGCCAGCCATCAGCATGGTCGTGTTTTGGTGGAAAAGAGCCGCCAGCTCGCGGATTTTCGCTGCGTTAACCCCACAAATCTCTGCCGCCCATTCGGCGTTTTTCGCTATTCCGTCACTCTCGCCCAGCAAATAAGAGGCGAAGACGGCATAACCTGTGGTGCAACGCGTCAGAAACGCTTCGTCGTGCCAACCATTTTCCACCAGCGTATGGGCGATCCCCAGCATCAGCGCAACATCGGTGCCCATGTGCGGTGCCACCCACTCCATTTTATCGCCAAAGAAATCGACGGTTTCCGATCGCATTGGATCAATACAGATCAGCTTTTTCCCGCTGTCACGCAGTGCGGAAAAGTAAGAAAGCCCCTGCTCATCAGATGCATTCCACGCAATTTTCAGCGTATTGAGTGGGTTAGCACTCCACAACACCACGACATCGCTATGTTCCAGCACCAGCGGCCAACTGGTTTGCTGTTGATAAACTTCGCTACCACCCACGACATACGGCATGATCGCCTGTGCCGCGCCGGTCGAATAATCCCCCAGATGCCCGGTATAACCGCCTGCCAGCGCCATATAGCGTTGTAATAATGTCGAGGCCTTATGCAGCACGCCGTTTGAACGCCAGCCGTAGGAACCAGCAAAAATCGATGCCGGACCATAAGCCTCACGAATGCGTTTATGTTGTTGGTGAATAAGATCCAGCGCCTCATCCCAACTCACGCGAACAAATTCATCCTGCCCACGAATGCCTTGCGGATTTTCCGGTGACGCAAGAAAGCCTTTGCGCACCATTGGAAATCGTACCCGTGTATTGCTGTGAACCTGGTCGCGAACCGCGCTCTGCAAGGAGTTTTCCATTCCTGTGGCTAACGCGCCATGCGAGCTAAACACGGTTTCGCCGTCGGTTTCAACCAGCATGGGCCCCCAATGGGCGGCAGTCAGAACGGAATATCGTGAGGATGAGTTGGCCAAACCGAAAACTCCTGAAAGGTTAGATGTATTGAGCAGTTAAATATTACTTACAAATTTCCGAGTATTCCCAGGAATAATCTTCATGTTCACGCGGCATAATCTCCCGCCACGGAACCCGTGGCAAAGAATAAAAAGGTTATTAAGGATTAACAATGAAGAAACGTGTTTATCTTATTGCCGCCGTAGTGAGTGGCGCTCTGGCGGTATCTGGCTGCACAACTAACCCTTACACCGGCGAACGCGAAGCAGGTAAATCTGCTATCGGCGCAGGTCTGGGCTCTCTCGTGGGCGCGGGTATTGGTGCGCTCTCTTCTTCGAAGAAAGATCGCGGTAAAGGCGCGCTGATTGGCGCAGCAGCAGGCGCAGCTCTGGGCGGCGGCGTGGGTTATTACATGGATGTGCAGGAAGCGAAGCTGCGTGACAAAATGCGCGGCACTGGTGTTAGCGTAACCCGCAGCGGGGATAACATTATCCTCAATATGCCGAACAATGTGACCTTCGACAGCAGCAGCGCGACCCTGAAACCTGCGGGCGCTAACACCCTGACCGGCGTGGCAATGGTGCTGAAAGAGTATCCGAAAACGGCGGTTAACGTGATTGGTTATACCGACAGCACGGGTGGTCACGACCTGAACATGCGTCTCTCCCAGCAACGTGCGGATTCCGTTGCCAGCGCGTTGATCACCCAGGGCGTGGACGCCAGCCGCATCCGTACTCAGGGCCTTGGCCCGGCTAACCCAATCGCCAGCAACAGCACCGCAGAAGGTAAGGCGCAAAACCGCCGTGTAGAAATTACCTTAAGCCCGCTGTAATCCCTTTCATGCCAGGTGATGCAGAAATCACCTGGCATTCTTCAGTTTTCCTTCATCATATTTCAGGCTAAGGTGATCGCCTTATCAGTGAATGGAGAGAAGCATGAAGCCGTCCGTTATCCTCTACAAAGCCTTACCTGATGATTTACTGCAACGCCTGCAAGAGCATTTCACCGTTCACCAGGTGGCAAACCTCAGCCCACAAACCGTCGAACAAAATGCAGCAATTTTTGCCGAAGCTGAAGGTTTACTGGGTTCAAACGAGAATGTTGATGCCGCATTGCTGGAAAAAATGCCGAAACTGCGTGCCACATCAACGATCTCCGTCGGCTATGACAATTTTGATGTCGATGCGCTTACCGCCCGAAAAATTCTGCTGATGCACACGCCAACCGTATTAACAGAAACCGTCGCCGATACGCTGATGGCGCTGGTGTTGTCTACCGCTCGTCGGGTTGTGGAGGTAGCAGAACGGGTAAAAGCAGGCGAATGGACCGCGAGCATAGGCCCGGACTGGTACGGCACTGACGTTCACCATAAAACACTGGGCATTGTCGGGATGGGACGGATCGGTATGGCGCTGGCACAACGTGCGCACTTTGGCTTCAACATGCCCATCCTCTATAACGCGCGCCGCCACCATAAAGAAGCAGAAGAACGCTTCAACGCCCGCTACTGCGATTTGGATACTCTGTTACAAGAGTCAGATTTCGTTTGCCTGATCCTGCCGTTAACTGATGAGACGCATCATCTGTTTGGCGCAGAACAATTCGCCAAAATGAAATCCTCCGCCATTTTCATTAATGCCGGACGTGGCCCGGTGGTTGATGAAAATGCACTGATTGCTGCATTGCAGAAAGGCGAAATTCACGCCGCCGGGCTGGATGTCTTCGAACAAGAGCCACTGTCCGTAGATTCGCCGTTGCTCTCAATGGCCAACGTCGTCGCAGTACCGCATATTGGATCTGCCACCCATGAGACGCGTTATGGCATGGCCGCCTGTGCCGTGGATAATTTGATTGATGCGTTACAAGGAAAGGTTGAGAAGAACTGTGTGAATCCGCACGTCGCGGACTAAGCCGCGACTGCGTGAAGTAAAGCCCGATAATCGCTCGGGCTTTTACTCTTTATTGGGTTGCAGTAACTGCTGTAGTCCAGGCCTGATTAAACGCCTGATGTTGTGCCGGTAATGGCGCAATCAGTTTGTTATATTCACTTGCCTGCTGTGAAGTCGGGAACTGGATGCCATTTGCGACAAAGCTCACCTGAGTACCTTGCTGAGCAATGTAGTCTCCAACCATCACCAGTTGTTGCGTGAAAGTTTGTGCAGCCGGAATCAACGGTTGCAATGCATCAGCTGGCGTCGTTACCACTTTGGTGAATGCCTGATCAAAGACCGGTTTCAAATCATCGGTCTGTTTTAGCGCAGAGTGCGCAGCATCGGCCTGCAACTTCGCATTTTGCAGTTGTTGCGCCAGCACACCCAGCGAACCGTTCATTTCACGCAGCGGACCGCTTTGCGTAACGTAATCCTGCGGTACGCGAATTGCGTTAACGCTGTCTACGACCGGGCGCAGACCGGAATCCATCGCCTGATTCACCTGCTGAGAATAACCATACAGAATCGCGTAATCAGAGACAAAAGGACCAAACTGTTTTTTCTGATCGGCAGTCAGGGTTGGTAGACGTTCACCGCTACGCATCACTGTATTCTGCAGGAAGTCGATAAACGCTTTACGCTGATCGCCTTCTTTATCAAAACACCCACTCAGGCTAACTACCATTAATAACGCCGCAAGAGGCGCAAACCAGCGAGAGCAGGACTTTCCTGTCGCCATTTTCTTACTCCTTTCACCCAAAAAAAGCGCACAACGACACACGCGTGTCTGACGTGACAAGGATAGTCCAGGACAGGCTTGCAGGATACCCTTTCTACGTAATCTTCCTGGTAAAATCATGGAGAAAATGAAACAAGGTTAATTTGTTGTTTCATTGTTAAAAAATGATAGTGCCGTTGCCTTTTTTGTAGCCAGAGATTTACGCCTTCGCAGAAGGTTAGATTTTCGAAATCTTTACAAAACAGGAGTGGTAAGAGATATATCGGCATTTATCAGATCGTTAGGTGGCTATAAGTCACGCTAAATGACAGGCTGAATCGAATCATAGCCAGAGCATGCCCTGACTTCACCCCGCTGTGTCTGCTTTTCCCGACTATTCTTAATGAGCTTCGATGCAATTCACGATCCCGCAGTGTGATTTGAGGAGTTTTCAATGGAATATAAAGATCCAATGCATGAGCTGTTGAGCAGCCTGGAACAGATTGTTTTTAAAGATGAAACGCAGAAAATTACCCTGACGCACAGAACAACGTCCTGTACCGAAATTGAGCAGTTACGAAAAGGGACAGGGTTAAAAATCGATGATTTCGCCCGGGTTTTGGGCGTATCAGTCGCCATGGTAAAGGAATGGGAATCCAGACGCGTGAAGCCTTCAAGTGCCGAACTAAAATTGATGCGTTTGATTCAAGCCAACCCGGCATTAAGTAAGCAGTTGATGGAATAGACTTTTATCCACTTTATTGCTGTTTACGGTCCTGATGACAGGACCGTTTTCCAACCGATTAATCATAAATATGAAAAATAATTGTTGCATCACCCGCCAATGCGTGGCTTAATGCACATCAACGGTTTGACGTACAGACCATTAAAGCAGTGTAGTAAGGCAAGTCCCTTCAAGAGTTATCGTTGATACCCCTCGTAGTGCACATTCCTTTAACGCTTCAAAATCTGTAAAGCACGCCATATCGCCGAAAGGCACACTTAATTATTAAAGGTAATACACTATGTCCGGTAAAATGACTGGTATCGTAAAATGGTTCAACGCTGACAAAGGCTTCGGCTTCATCACTCCTGACGATGGCTCTAAAGACGTGTTCGTACACTTCTCTGCTATCCAGAACGATGGTTACAAATCTCTGGACGAAGGTCAGAAAGTGTCCTTCACCATCGAAAGCGGCGCTAAAGGCCCGGCAGCTGGTAACGTAACCAGCCTGTAATCTCTGCTTAAAAGCACAGAATCTAAGATCCCTGCCATTTGGCGGGGATTTTTTTATTTGTTTTTCAGGAAATAAATAATCGATCGCGTAATAAAATCTAGTATTATTTTTGTGAAAAATAAATTTGGGTGCAATGAGAATGCGCAACGCCGTAAGAAAGGCGGGAATAACTTCCCGCCGAAGACTCTTACTCTTTTAAATTGCAGGCTAAAAATGCCGCCAGCTCATAACTCCCCTGTTTAATATGCAATTCACACAGTGAATCTCTTATCATCCAGGTGAAAAATAAAAGCGTGAAACAAATCACTATTAAAGAAAGTAATCTATATTTCTGCGGCATTCCCAGCCCCCTGTGTTGATTTCCAACGAGTAAGAGGCTAACCTTATGGTGTTCAGGCATAGGGTAGCCTCACTTTGTACTGACCCCAAAAAGTTGGACAGTTAAACACGAGGCATATAGGTCTGATTCCGATATTCAATTGGAGTCAGACCTTTTAATTTCAGGCTAATTCTTCTGCTGTTGTAGTATTCAATATATTCCGTAACAGCATCCTTCAGTTCGCTTATATTACTGAACTCATCAAGATAAAAACACTCCGACTTTAAGGTTCCAAAGAAACACTCCACCACAGCATTATCCAGACAATTGCCTTTTCTGGACATGCTTTGTTTAATACCATGTTCTTTAAGGATATTTTGATATCTTCTCATACGATACTGCCATCCCTGGTCAGAGTGCAGAACAGGATGCTCGTGAGGATTAAGCTTTTTGAATGCCTGATCGAGCATATTCTCAACCATGTTCATCACTGGTCTTTCCGAAAGGCTGTAAGAAATAACTTCGTTGTTGAAGAGATCTATTACTGGAGACAAATACAGCTTGCGCCCATTGACTGCAAATTCAGTAACATCGGTAACCCACTTCTCGTTTGGCCGCGTAGCCTTGAAATCTCTTTGGAGAACATTAGGGGCGGTTTGCCCTACCTCTCCTCTGTAAGAGCGGTATCGCTTGACCTTAATCGCTGCTTTAAGTGAGAGGGTTCCCATCAGGCGCTGAACAGCTTTATGGTTAATCTGTTTCCCTTCTCGATGAAGAGACAGCGTTACCCTACGGTATCCGTATCGGCCTCTATTCTCGTGATAAATCTCACTAATACGCTTTTTAACGTCCGCATACTTGTCAGGCTTGCTGAGAGCCTTTAGATGATAATAAAACGTACTGCGCGGTATCTCCGCAGCCCTGAGAAGCTCATCAAGAGGATAAAACTGCCTTAGCTCGTTGAGTACTTTCACTTTTTCGTGGGATGAGCTAAGGCTTTCAGCTTTTTTAGATACATAAGCCGCGTTTCAAGAAATCGAACTTGCCTTTCAAGATCCTCAATGCGTCGGTCTTTTGACAGCTCCAATGCTGATGCCGCTTTTTCTGGATCAACT